>JBAVZX010000536.1:0-3793 GCA_049589015.1 Phormidium sp.
AGGCATATCTTTTGCTAGTCGCTTAAAGGTTTTTTCAATCCGATGTCTTACTGCTCTTTGTAAGCTGCGAGTGTATCGATCGAGCTTTAAAGTATCTACTGCTGATTCAATTTCTGCTTGCTGTTTAATCTGCTCAACTTCTTCAATTTCATGTCCATATTGTTTCCAGTAAGCAATAACATTGCCGTTGAAAGGATGGTTGACAATTTCTCCGGCGATCGCTCTTAATGCTAAAGGATGACCTTCATAAGCTGCACCAATCCTTTCTAAATAAGTTTTCTCTTGGAGATTATTACTCATATTTAGCTCATTTATCCGAAAAAACTCTAATTGTTCTGCTTGAGTAAATCCGCTTAAACATTGACAATACCAAAAATTCGGATAGCGCAAGCCAACAACTTCTAACTGTCCAGGTAAATCTTGAGATGTTAAAATAAGCCGACTTTGACAATAATTTGTAGATAACAGACTTTGAAAGAATTTTTCCCACCACTCATCCTGAAAATTACTCCATCCTGTTGTTGCATTTCCTTCTAATATTATTTCTAGTGAATCGATTATTAATAAATAGCAATCTTGCCGCAACTGGCTGACTACCCAATTAAGTAATTTTTCTGGTTCTTTACGATTTTCTGATGTAACAGTTTCTCCCCAACTTGTTAGTAATTGAGTCGCTACATTGATAAAATCTGTATTTTCCTGATTGTCAAAATTCACTCGGAAAGATTGCGGAAAATTGCCTTGCAACTCGGCTGCCAATCGTTCAGCTAAAGCGGTTTTCCCAATTCCAGTAATACCTGTGAGGATGAGTATTCGACAGGTTCCTTGAAGTTTAGCACTTAGCTGGGTAATCAGTTGCGATCGACCTACCCAGCCATCTTCGCGATCGAGGTAAAGGCTGATAGAACCTTTTTGCTGAATAGGGCTAAGATCAACAACTTGTTGGCAATTAACTCCTACAGCATTACAAATCTCAATAAAAGTACCTCTATCAATTGGCAAACCCCGCCAAAACCGCTTCAAGGTTGCTGGTGTAGTCCTGGCAGCCTCGCACCACTTCGGAGTAGTGCTTTTTATAGCACTCCAGATATAGAAGAGTTTAAAGGCAAACTCTATCAATCTAGTCGAGGTACAAACGATAAAATCTATACTCGCCTTTCCTCTGATGGAATCACTTGGACAGATTGGAAAGAATCTGGTGGAGAAACGCCGACTGCGCCAACATTAGAAACAGTCGGTGACAAACTATTTCAGTCTACTCAGGGTCTAAATCAGAAAATTTATACCCGATTTTCCAAGAGTGTTGCTTCTAATGGTGAAATAACTTGGAGTAGTTGGAAAGAATCCGGTGGAGAATCACCGCTCGATAGCGATGACTTTTCTGTGATACCCACAGGCGGATTTAATGCCGAATATTACAATAACAGTACCCTTAGCGGCGCTCCCACTGTCATCACTAAAGAAAGCAAAATTGAGAAGAATTGGGGTACTGGTGGCCCAGGTAAAAGCATAGCAAATGATAACTTTTCTGTCCGTTGGACAGGTAAGTTTAATTTCGACCAAAGTAAGTATGCGTTCAAGGTAAAAGCCGATGATGGCGTTCGGATGTGGGTAGATAACAAATTGGTGATTGACCAGTGGAAAGATCAATCGCCGACTCAATACAGTGCCAATCTCGATCTAACTAAAGGTACTCACGAAGTAAAGGTTGAGTATTACGAGAAAGAAAAAGGTGCTGAAATTAAGGCTTGGTGGGAGAAAGCTGGCGGCACTCCTGTACTGACACAACAGGGAGCGCAATACTTTAAAGACCGTCCTCAGTTTTACACGACCGGGAACATATTTGCGACATCAAGATATGGATCGAGCCTTGTCAATAATACTGGTTCAACAGAAGGAAATTGTACCTGGTATGCTCATGGTCGCGTAAAAGAACTCGGTGGCAGCACGGCAGCATTAAATTCAATGAATGGACATGCCTATGAATGGGATAATCAACTTTCTAATGGTGCCAGAATTTTAAGCCCTAATGAAGCACCTCAACTAGGAGATATTGCCCAGTGGGAGTCAAATCACGTAGCTGTAGTTGAGCGTGTATACACCGATTCCAATGGTGTAAGAAGAGTCGTGCTTTCAGAATCTCACTACAGCAGTAATTATGATGGTGGTGGGGCAGGCACACTACATCGCATTGTTGATTATCGTGCAGATAATCCTACTCGCTATATCCGAGTGCCAAAAGCTTAACGCTTCCAACTTGATATATGAGTGATTGTCTTAAGTAAGCGATTGACTCTCCCTTCAGAGATGTGATTGTTTTCTTTATCTGAAATTCTCAGAATGCAATGCGATCGACAAACTAACCAAGTCGATCGCAAACCAAACCTTTTTTTACTTAACCAGGAGATTTACCATGAGTAAACTAAAAATTCGCTCTTTGTTCTTAACTTCTATTACCGCAACTCTTTGCTCTCTATCTGTCATCAGCAAACCAGCTGAAGCTGGTACTTTGTACAAGGATTGGAATTATGCAATAGATTCCTTCACCGACAGCATAACGGGAAACGATGTTGGTGGCACTAAATATGAACTCTACGGCATGGCTTTCAAGCAAACTGCCGAGCAGATTTTTGTTGCTATTAATACCAATTTACCCCTAGCAGGAACTAGCAGTAATTATGCTACTGATGGTCACGTTGGCCTTGGCGATTTAATCTTCAATTTTTCAGGAAAGAACCTTAGCGCTGCTAGTGCTAGTAAAAGTTTGTTTGGCATCCGATTTGTTAGCAACAATGACTCTGGTGTTGGCGCTAAAGGGATTTACGATAAGGTTGCGGCTAAAAGTGTCGCCAAGGACAACGGTATCGCGTTAGATAGCTTAGGCGAGTACAACGCATGGGTTAGGCAAAATGGTAAAACACCTTCTATAGGCGATTTGGCTGCCAACGATCCCTACTTCAATCAGGCAGTTCACGTTCAAAACGTTATGGCTTCTGGGACGAAGATAGGTGATATTAATCTGTTGAGTAATTTAAGCGGTCTGGGTCTTGATTTCGGTCACTTCGGTGCCAAAGGTTCCAATACGATCGCACTGAGCTTTGCGCGTTCTTTGTTACCAGATGGAGATTTTATTGTTAACTTTGCTCCAGAGTGCGATAACGATATCATTGCTCTAAAGGGCAATCTTGAAACTGTACCAGAACCTGTAACAAAAACTGTACCAGAACCATCATCTTCTGTAGGTTTACTCGCATTTGCTACTTTCGGAGGGATGTTGCTGAAGCGCACAAAGCAAAAGAAAGCTTTGAATTCCAGCCTCGTCTAATTGGTAGTAAATTTGGCGCGATCGCACTTTTATTCTGTGCTGAGTTAGTGCGATTGTACTTCCCATTTCTTCAGAATGCGATCGCATCTTTTTCACCTACACAAATCTTGCATTTGTCCTTCCATACCGCCTGGGGTTCAAACCCCAGGCTAATAGCAAAAGTCAACTGAAGTGGACTGAAGAAAATTACTTTCAGTCGGATTGATCCGACTTTCGCTATTAGACGGGGAATTGATTCCCCGTCGGGTGATGATAACTAATGCAAGATTTTTGTTAGAAATTTTAAAATGCGATCGCCCTTTCTTCCCTTACAAATCTTAAGTCACTGGCAAATTAACGATCCGATCTTGATATTCGTTCTCAAAAGAAGCTTCAGCAATAAAAATCAAATCTTCAATAGTTTGACCCATACTCAACTTGGGATTCAAAATAAAAATTCCTGGCACATGGCGACCTATAGCTATATGG
>JBAVZX010000537.1:0-5288 GCA_049589015.1 Phormidium sp.
ATGTGGAATTGGTAAGGCTCTAACTAAATTGCAGCAATTAGAACCAGCTTTAAAAACTTATGAAGATGCCATTAAGATCAAAAAAGTATGTTGCCATGAAGCTTGGTATGGAAAAGCGCAAGTATTAGAAGCTAAATCTAATTACGAAGCAGCACTTAAAGCCTATCAAAAAGCCACAGAAATGAAAGATAGACACTATGAAGCTTGGTATGGTAGAGGCAAAATGCTAGAACTATTAGCAGATTATGAAGCCGCAATACGCGCTTATAAAAAAGCAATTCAAATTCAACCAAGTTTCACCTTAGCAATAGAAAGTTTAGCGCGTCTGGAAAACCGCAATACACCAAAATGGTTGAGATACTTCAACAAGTTTCCCAACCGTTTACGAAAAAATGATTCTGAAAGTTGAATATTTTTAGATTAAAGCGAATATGCTGGAACGACAAACAAAGTTAATTCATATCGCGCTTTCACTAAAACAATTTGACCAGCGATAATCGGAACCTCTGCGTCCGATCGCGCTTTCCAAGAACTTCCTTGATAAAAAATTCGTCCTGAACTACCAGCCGGAATATCAGTTTCTGCCGAACCTTCTATAGCTTCTTTAAAAAGGGAAAGTTTGATTTTTTGTACGGCAACGAGTTGGTGATTATGATCATATTTAAATTCTAAACGCTCATCATCGCGCAACCGACTGACATCAAAAACAATTGGCTCATGCTCCAAATAATTTTTTACTTGATTGGCTTTTCCAAATAACTTATTCATCGGTGAAAATTCCTCCCAAAAACAATCAAAAATATTAATCTAAAGAAAAAACCAAACAAAATAGAGCTAAACTAGCATCTATCTCATTTGGTTTATCCCAAAGGAGATTGGTTGGCATGAAAAGCAGTGGAAACTTTTATCTTTAGCTAACTTTGAACTGAATAGTAACTAACTCATGCTTCGACTCACCTGATAGATTAGTCAGGTATTACAATAGGGGAACAAGTATTGTTGGCTCGGTTTTAGTGCGATTTTGGCTACACATGGAAAATGTTAGGTAGCAAAACCGATGTAAACTGAGCAATTACAGGATAATGTAAACTAAACTTGTTTGTCAAGACTTTTGAGTACAAACTGAATAATTAATGAGAAATTGAACATGGCGGTTACACTTAGGGCTTCTAAAGAAGGGTTAAAAATGGTCGATCGCGCCAGACGCAAATGCGGCTGGACAAAAGCTGACGAGGAATGGTGCAAAGTTGCTCAGACTGCACCAGCCAGCTTAAAACGGTTTTGGCGGGGAATATTAATTAAAAGAGATACCTTTATCGCCATTTGTCAGGCGCTGGGGATAAACTGGCAGGAAATTGCCGATTTATCCGAAACAGAGGAAAAACCAGAGACTCCCAAAGCCGTAAAAATTACTCACTTATTACCCACTAAGCTTCAGTCCGCAAATACCATTTACCAAAATCTACCCGCTAGGGAGTACAACACCTTTGTCGGTCGGCAAGTAGAATTAAAAAGGTTAATAGAACTGCTTTCTTACCAACATTCAGCACATTTAATCAGTGTGGATGGGATTGGTGGGGTAGGTAAAACTACTTTAGTTTTAGAAGCAGCTTATCAATGTTTAACTCTTAGTAAAAGCGTGGATATTTCCCCCAACATTCCGACTTTTGAGGCGATTATTTTCACTTCGGCTAAACAGAATTATTTAACTTCGGCTGGTCCTTTGCAACGGTTAAAAAGAGATAGTCAACTGCGGGATATTTGTCGGGCGATCGCTAATACTTTAGATCGTCGTGATATCACCCATGCCGATCCAAAAGATCAACTAGAATGCACTAGAGAATGTTTAACTCGACAGCGCACTTTACTAATAGTTGATAACTTAGAAACCATTGAAGATAGAGATAATGTATTGTCATTTTTGTACGACTTGCCAGCCACAGTCAAAGTCGTAATTACCACTCGCGATCGCGCTTTGTTTGTTCCGATTCGATTAAATTCTTTAGCAAAAACAGATAGTTTACAACTGATTGAAGATCAAAGTTTAGAAAAAGGAGTGATTCTTTCTCCAACAGAAGCTGAGGAACTTTACCAAGTAACTAGCGGTATTCCAGCAGCGATCGTTTATGCGATTGGTCAATTAGCTGCTGGCTATATCTTAAAAGATGTCATAGAACAAATCACTCAAGCAACAGGTGATATTGCCCATTTTTGCTTCCAAAGTTCTGTTACTCCCTTAATTGGAAAACCTGCTCATTTAGTATTAATGGCATTAGCCATGTTTCCCCAAGCTGCTACTAGAGAAGCGATCGCCTTTGTCGCTTTACCTAACGCCGATCCTATTGCCACAGCTGACGCTTTAGCAAGATTACAACAATTATCTTTAGTTATTCAGCGAGAAGGGCTTTATGATATGATTCCCCTGACTCGTAGATATGCGATCGCCCAAATTGCTGCCTATCCCGAATTTGAGAAAGAAGCTAGAGAACGCTGGATTAATTGGTATGAGAAATTTGCCCAAGAATGCAGCCTTGATTGGAAAGAGTGGCATATTGAAAATGGGAATTTAGAAGCAGAATGGGAAAATTTGCAAGCAGTTTTAGAATGGTGCATTGCCCACAACAGATACTCAAACTTTCGGGAAATTTGGCCGCATATAAAAGGATATATTCATGTACGTGGCTATTGGGACGATCGCTTAACTTGGAGCAATTGGTTAATTCAAGAAGCCGAACAAAGATGTGATTGGTTAGCTGTTGCTGAAGCCATGTTAGAACGCAGTAAAACCCTCAGCTTCATGGGTCAACCCAAACAGTTACAAGAAGCTGATTTATTGTTAACTAAAGCCTGGGAATTAGTTATTAATACTCAACAAACTAAAGTAAATCTAAAATTGAACTCTCCTGAAACTGCCACTAACTTCGCTCTAAATTTTGATTTAGGAATTAGCATTGCTGTACTGCGGATTCGCCAAGAAAAATTTGCCGACGCACAAGTATGGTTAGAACAGCAAAAAAACCTTTTAGAACAAACTGAATTAGGAGAAGAAAAACATCATTATTTTTGGATTCATATCTTCTATTACCAAGCAGAAATATGTTACAAAACCGGGAATTATCCACAGGCAAAACTTCTTTACGAACAAGCGCTTTCTGTAGCTGAATCAGTTGGCTGGTTGCGATCGATCATTTACACACAACATTGGTTAGCTGATGTAGAAATTGCGCTGGGAAACTTAACCATAGCCCAAAAATTATTAGAAGATGGTCTTCCCGTATCAGAACGCTATAAAGATCAACATTGTACGGCTTCCTATCAACGTTCTTTAGCTAAACTAGAAAAACTGCGCGGAAATCTGCGGAAATCTCGTTATTGGGCAAAATTAGCATTGCATGGTTTTGATAATTTGGGTATGAAACCAGAAGCCGAAGAAATGCAGGAATTTTGGCAATCAATTAATAGTTAAAAAGGCAGAAACCTGAAAGCAAAATCAAAGTTTGTTTGGTACGTCAGTAGAGTAGAGACATTTCATGAAACGTCTCTACAAAAAATTTGGGGATTAAACTAGCTCATCAAAAGAGAATTTAACATGAGGACGTTCTTGCCGAGATCTACCTCGACGTAAAATGCAAGCAGAAGGTTTTCCCGAATTAGCGCGACCTTGCAAAGTACAAGCCTGTCCATTAGCAATATTTTTGCTTAATCCATCTGTCAATTGTGTAATATCAGTAGCAAAATGTTTTTGGAAAAGTAGTTGAGTTCTCGTAAAAGCTTGCTGCCAATTTTGCCGATCGCAAATCCCCCGCAAACCATAATAAGGGAAATGATGAATAAACTCACCAAACAGCATTTGACAATCAGCAGCATACTTATCAGTATCTAAAATATGCTGATGCCAAACTTGGTCAATTTCTGCTGTCGGAACTATTGGTTGATTGGGATAAAGATAAATCAAGCTGAGAAACATTAGGTAACGAGCGATCGCTTGCTTGGTTCTAGCCTTTGTCCACCCAAAACCCTCTTCCCGGTGCATCAACTTATAAGCAATTGGCCCCAAATCCAGTTTTTTCAGCTTTTGGCGAAACTCTGTGTGTTCCCCTGATAAAGATTTCACAGTATTGCTCCTCTGTTTTGGTAGATATTGAATTCACTAATTTCATTAAATTCACAATAAACCAGAATTACGGCCTTGTCAATATGAATTTCGTGAATTTAGTGTGAAGAAAGGAAGGTAACAGGGAACAAATATTTCTCTTACCTTCTCCCAGCTTATTAGGTTGGTAGCCTTTAACCTTACCCTTCCTCCGGTATAATAATTTCATTGGGAATGAACTCACAAAAATATGCGTGCAAATGAATTCACAACAAAATGGCAGAGTTTGACCGCAAAGCCCAGAAGTGTCCTGATGCTTCTGTTGGAAGGAAAAAGCGATGAAGAGATTGCTACGACTGTAGATGCGAAACTCCCGACAATTCGCAAGCATATCCAAATGTTATGCGATCGCTTTGAAATTTCTCGTGAAATTGACAGCATTAAACGCAACCGACGAGAGGATTTAATTGCTCTGTTTGCCCAGCACAAACCGGAATTAGTCAGTCAAAGCATTGTCCCTAGCTGGGATAAACGCTCTGTTGTCAGCAAGCAACCCCCAATTTCACAAACACCACAACTTCAGCAAAATTGGGGAAACGCACCAGATGTGTCAGTTTTCTATGGTCGTCAAGCAGAACTCGCTACCCTGAAGAAATGGATTATTGATAATAACTGTCGCTTAGTAGCTATTTTAGGCATGGGAGGAATTGGCAAAACAGCGCTTTCTGCTAAGTTAGCCCAAGAAATTCAGCATCAGTTTGAGTATCTAATTTGGCAATCATTACGCAAACCGCGATCGCTCAAAGAACTGATTGCCGAACTCATCAAATTTTTATCAGGACAATCAAAACCTGATTTATCTAACGATGAAGATGAATTAATTTCCCAACTTCTCCAATATTTAAAAACCCATCGTTGTTTGATTATTTTAGATAGTTTAGAATGTATCTTGAAAAATCAAGAATTTGCCGGATTTTATCGAAAAGATTATCAAAGCTATAGTAAATTTTTTCAAAGACTAGGCGCTGAACCACACGAAAGCTGTTTATTAATTGCTAGCCGAGATAAAACTAGAGAAATTGCCTTACTTTCCGGTGAAACTGGCACAGTTAGAGATTTAGCCTTAGAAGGATTAAAACCAGAAGCCGCTAAACAAATCTTACAACAAAAAGGTTTGTCTGGCGAAAATTACTGG
>JBAVZX010000538.1:0-6016 GCA_049589015.1 Phormidium sp.
GATGAATACCTGGAAATGGAGGAACAAAGCCCAATCAAACATGAATATATTGATGGGCAAATTTATGCAATGGCAGATGTAAGCGATCCTCATGTTACTATTGCCGGAAACCTGGCTGCACTTCTCCTTAATCATGTTCGAGGTTTAGGTTTTCGGCTTTATATTTCTGCTATGAAAGCCCGAATTGAGTCATTAAATCGCTTCTACTATCCTGATGTTATGGTGACTTGCGATGAACGAGACAAGCAAACACCAAATTATAAACGATTTCCCTGCTTAATTGTAGAAGTTTTATCCGACTCTACAGAAGCTTTCGACAGAGGCGATAAATTTGTAGATTACCAACAGCTAGAAAGTCTGCGAGAATACGTTTTAATTAACACCAAACGCCAGCGATTTGAATGCTTCCGCCGCAACAGTGAAGGACTTTGGGTGTTACAGTTTTATACACCTGAACAACAAATATTTCAACTAAAAAGTGTTAGCTTTGAAGGAAGTTTAGCCGCACTATACGAAGACGTAACTTTTGAATGATAGAGATTACCTAAATGTTTGCTACAAATGTAAAAATGTTATTAATTCGCCTTTCTTTTGAACCGCGAAGACGCGAAGGACACGAAGGAAAGAGGAAGAGAAAGAGAAAAAATATTTTACTTTAGATACATTTGGATCGGATTTGGATCAAAGACCATCTCTGTTTTCTTTCTTCTTCTTCCTTCTTCTTTCTTCGCGTTCTTTGCGCCTTCGCGGTTCAAAAAAATCTGATTTACTCTCATTTCCCCAAAGGCAAACTAACAGTAAAAGTCGTCCCTACCCCTACCTCACTCTTCAAAGTAATACTACCACCATGCAACTCTACACACTTTTTCACCACCACAAGTCCTAACCCTGTCCCTGGAATATTCCGTACATTTTTTCCCCGATGAAATGGTTCAAATAACTGTTTTTGATCTGCTTCGGAAATACCAATTCCCCGATCGCGAATTCGCAAAATAGCATTATGGCGATCGCACTCTAAACTAAAATAAATATTACTACCTTGAGAAGAATACTTAATCGCGTTAGAAAGCAAATTTGATACAATCGACTTGAGCAATTTTTCATCTAAATAAGCACGACTACATTCCCCAACAGATCCAAATTTAATTTGATAGTTCGCACCTTGACTTAAACGAATTTCTTCTATAAGATTCAAACAAAAATTTTCTAAATTTAAAAACTGAGGTTTAAATTCTAATTTCCCGGTTTCAGCGCGATTAATAGTTAAAATATCATCTAATAATTGAATCATCGTTTTTACCGAAGACTGAATTCGGTTTAAATTCCTAGTAATTTTCTCATTTTGATTTGACTGACTACTGCTATTTTCTAAAAGTTGCGCTGCTGCTAAAATTGTACTTAAAGGAGTGCGAAATTCATGGGATGCCATTGAGAAAAAGCGCACTTTTAAAGCACTAAGTTCTTTCTCTCTTTCCAAGGCGAGGCGAATTTCATCTAAACGTTTGCGTTCGGTAATATCGCGAGAATTGACAAAAATTCTGGTTGTTTCTGCATAGTCTACAAACTTCTGACTAATCGCTTCAAAAATTCGCCAAGTTCCGTCTTTGTGACGACGACGAAATTCTATTGATAAAGCAGTTCCCGGATTTTGAATTGCGTTAGTAAAAGTTCGTAAACCGTTGGTAACATCATCTGGGTGAATATATTCAAAAATATTCTGTCCCACTAAGTCAGCAGAAGCGTAACCTAACACTTTTTCTACTGACGGACTTTCGTAACTGATACTACCATCACCGTCAATAATGGTGATAATATCTAAAGCATTTTCGATTAAAGATCGGAATCTTTCTTCACTTTTTCGCAATGCTTTTTCCGCCTCTTTTCTTTCCGTAATGTCTCGTTGCACAGATATCCAATGAGTGTACCAACCTGTTTTATCTGCAACTGGAACAACGCTAAATTCTACCCAAAATTCTGAACTATCTTTGCGGTAATTAATTACTTCAACTGTGACTGATTCCCAACGACAAAGCGCATTTCTAACTTTCTTTAATTCGGCAGAGTCAGTTTTTACACCTTGGAGAATTCGCGGGGTTTTTCCTAACACTTCTTCTAATGTATATCCAGTCATACTGGTAAATGCTTTGTTAGCATAAAGAATGCGGGGGCCAGGTTCATTAATTGGTGCTGCTTCGGTGATTAAAACTGCATCGTTTGTGTTAATAACTACTGATTGAAGTAAGCGTAATTGTTCTTCTTGGCGCTTTTGTTCGGTGATGTCTGCAACTACCGCAACTAAACCATTAACATTACCTTCGCTGTCTTTTAAAGGTGCAGCAGAAAAGCTAATATCTATTGGTGTTCCGTCTTTTTTCTGGCGGCGTAATTCGCCTGTGTAATGAATTGTTCCTTGCAAAATGCTTTGTTTTAATGATTGGAATTCTTCGATTTTGTCGTCGGGAACAATGGGATTAGGTCGATCGCACACTTCCGCCTCTGTCCACCCAAAGATTCTCTCCGCAGCAGGGTTCCAAATTTTCACATTACCATTTAAATCTAAGGTAAAAATGGCGCGAGGAGATGCAAAAATTAATGCTTTTAAAGTATAATTTGTATGGCGCAATGCTTCGTTAGCTAATGCTAATTCTTCGGTGCGTTGTTGGACGCGAATTTCTAAGTCGGCGTTGAGTTCTTGCAGTTGTTCGTAAAGTTCTGATTGTTGAATTGCGATCGCTACCTGTGTCGCCAATTGTTTCATTAATTCTACTTCTGATTCTTCCCATTGTCGAGGGCCGCTACAATGATGTGCAATCAGTAATCCCCAAAGGTTTTCTCCTTGTAAAATCGGAACTACTAACTTTGCTTTCACGCCAAATTGTTTGACAAATTCTACTAAACAAGGTTCAATGTCTGATTTTTCAATATCAGTAATGGTGCGAGTTTTACCTTTTGAGTAAGCTTGATGGTACTCTTTGGGAAACACTTCTTCGGGAAAAGATCGCCCTAAAATTAAGGGCCATTCTGGTAATACTGTTTCGGTAATTGCTGTTCCTGTTCCATCGGACCAGAGGCGGTAAATTAGAACGCGATCGCATCCCAAAAATTGCCTAACTTCCGCTACAGTTGTGACTAATACTTCTTCTAAGTTTAACGATTCTCGAATATGATGAGCAATTTGGGTGACTAATCTTTCTCTTTCTGTTTGTTGGCGCAACACTATTTCTGTTTGTCGCCGTTTGGTAATTTCTCGGTTTAATAGGTAGTATGCTGTCAGTAAAATTAGAATGTTAATTGTGAGGATGATTAGCATTTTGGGTGAGGTTGAGAGATTTTATTATTAAAACCGCAGAGACGCAGAGGACGCAGAGAGAAGAAAGAGAGAAAATATATTATCTGTGTTCATCTGTGTTTATCTGTGGATATCTGTGGTAAAAAATCCTAAATTTTCAGCTTTTGTAATAAGTTTAATCTATACAGGAAATTCCCACTCCTTTTTGGAGTGGGATAATTGATTTTCACTTGACCAATTCCAGGCGAGTAGGAGTTTAACGTAGTCGATGGAAGCTAAGGGGAAAGAGATTTTAAACCGCAGATGAACGCAGCTGAATTTTAGGTTTTGATTTTAATTTTAGCAGGTTGCCAATTTTCTAAGGCGGTTTGACAACGCAATGTCACTATTTGATCTGTTTGCTGATGTAATGCTTGTTGTAAAATTGCCTGAGTTTCTGAGGTGGCAATTTCTTGTAAGGAGACGATCGCAGCATAACGCAATGCCCAATCTTCAACGTTAAACAATGCCCAATTTAGTTTTTCGATGCAACGATCGATCGCTAAAATATCCTTTGTTGTGCTACCAATGTTTCCTAATCCTCTCGCCGCCATTCTTCGCACGTTTCCTTGACAGTGATTGGCGACTTCTATCCCCACAACTTCAATTAATAAATCGAGGGTACGAATATCACCAATTCTTGCTAATGCTTGGATAATAAAACCTTGAACTCCATGATCTTTACAAGTTAAAAATGCAGTAATTAAAGGTTCTACTGTTTCGGTGCCAATTTCTACTAATGATTCTACCGCTGTTGATAAAATGCCAGGATGATGATTGTGCAATTGTTCGATTAAAGAGGCGATCGCTTCCCCACTACTTACCCCAACTTCCCGATTTTCCGGTAGTAGCAATTGATCGATCGCACCCAACAACAAACTTTTTTCCGGCAAAGATGTCCCATTCTCTGCTTCTTCCGCCAGCAAAGCTTCTAAAATTCGCTTCAAATTCAACAACTTTAAACTATCAGCAACTTTCGCAGAAATTATCGCTTTCGCTGCGGTTAAATGTCCGATCGCACCCAAATCAAAAGCCGCTGCCCACCGCAAATACATATTATCATGATTGAGATTTTGGATTAACCTTTCTATATACTGCGATTCCTGAGTTAATAAATAAAGATATCTCGCTGCCGCACATTGTACCCGTTCCGATTTATCCTGTAAAAAAGGTTCAATTAAATCCCGAACTGACCATGCTTCTAACGTCCCTAAAGCTTCAATTATTGCCTCAAAAGGTTGTTCAGAATTGGATTTTAAAAGAGTAACTAAAGCGGGAATTGCTTGTCGATCGCCGATCGCTGCGATCGCCTGTACCACAGCTTCCCTTAAATTCCAATCTTCACAATCTAAAGCTATTAATAAATCAGGCAAAGCTTCAGCATTTTTCAACTGTCCTAATGCCCTCGCCGCTTGTCTTCTTAAAGGGTATCCCCCCTGTTCAGTACGATAGCGTTCATCCCGCAAAGCTACACATAAAAAAGGACAAGCTGACTGCACTTTATTTTTACCTAACCACCAAGCAGCATAATAACGAGTTTGATTATCATCTCCGGTTAAAGCTGCGATCGCACTTTCCGCCGAATTAATTGGTTCAGTTGCGTAAGTAGTAGTCATAAAAAATCGCTAATTATTATTAATTGAATACTCTTAGGGACTGGAAAAAAAGTTTGGAATTGTAGGGGCGGGTTTAGCAGATAATTTTGTGTTCACAGTAACAAAACTAACAACAAAACCCGCCCCGATCTCGATTACATAAATGTTTACTACAAATGTTTAGCATGGGTGGGTTTTGACTTATATATTATTCCTGGGTATTCTAATATTTTGGCTAAACCCGCCCCTACACCTTGGAATTAATCATTTATGTAATCGCGTAGGACAGGCATCCTGCCTGTCACTCCCAATCACCAATCCCTAAGCAGGTGAAATACTGACAATTTTGCCGCCCCGCTTATGAATTTCTTGGAATTTTTCTGACAATTGATCGAAGGGTACAGAATAGACTTGACGACTGCGACGCACTGCCACTTTTGTCCCAACTCCGCCCACAATTGCTTCTACCAAATATACGCGAACATCTCCTCTGTTGGGAGCACTGTGTAAAGTTCCGCCACTGCTAATAGCAGTACCTCTGGTAGTAACTACTGGTGGAGTAATCCCATTTGCCAAATTCATGGAAATTCGCAGCCGCAGTTTGGAATCTTTGCCTCCATACTGAGCGTTATCGCTATTTCCATTTCCCCGATATAGGCTAAACAAACGGTTAAAGCCTACAGTTTTTTGCCCTGGAATTGATTGGAATCCCCGATAAAAGGGAACGGTATAATCACCAAAAGCTGCTTCATGTTCCGGGCTATAAATGTAAGAATCAATGTCTGCTTCATAGCCCTGAGAAGCATAAATGTCAACGTGATAAGCAATCTCAGATTGGTCGTAAGGCGCACGTCCCAATAAGTGCTTATAATTCAATTCAATGAACCGCACTTGAGATTTGTTGTAAAAAAAGCGATCTTTGTAAAATTCCGATTTGGCTAAAATCGCAATAAATTGCCGCACGTTAATGCTGCCATTTCTTAACAAAGCTTCGGCGCTGGAAAATATACCACTGGTGTAAACTCTTTCCCGTCCGAAAACGTGCTCATAAGCGGCGCGAAAAACTTGTTGTAATTCGTCTTCTGTCCAATTG
>JBAVZX010000539.1:0-2973 GCA_049589015.1 Phormidium sp.
CATTATGGGCAACATGAAATTGCCAATATTGATGTTGTCCGGGTAAACGGGCACAAACTGGGCCGTGAACGTCTCGCCAATAATCATCGAAAAGTTCTAAGCTGATACCTTTTCTTTTCCACAATAAGACGTAAAAGGCGACTTTTCCGTTGCGATCGCGTGCTGAATAATCAGCCTTAGTAATTGTTGATTCTTGTGATTGTTTTGCCAATAGCATAAGCGTAATTTAGGTATTTTTGACAAAGTAAATTTGATTTTTCTTTAAGACTGTGAACCTAAAATCTCATTCAATGCACCAAAACAACCTGCCACTTTGTTGAATCCGGCATAGACGCACATAAATAACAGTAATTCTTCAATTTCGGCGCGAGTTGCTCCTTGTTTCATCGCCATATTTACGTGCGCTCCAAAAGGGCTTCCTGGCCCTACTTGGTCTTGAATTACTACATCCACCGCAACGGTAATTAAAGCTTTAGTTTTTTGATCGATTAATGGTAAACCCCAAGCTTCTCCGGCGACACGAGTCACAAAATCACCAAACTTTGGGTTAATTTGACTCAATGCTGCTTGTAGTTCTTTATCGTCCAATACGGCATTTTTGTAAGGTGTTGTCATCATAACTCTCACACTTGTTGCTAATAGTTTTTATTTGTTCTTTTGCACATTATTTCGGCAAACAACGAGTAGTGAACAACTTAAATTTTCCTAAATTTTGAAGGGTTCACCGTAGCTTTCGCTGTAACAAACTTGCTCAATTTTAAAGCGTCCTCCGTATAGTTTAAATGGTTCATCTGCATAACCAAGAGGTAACAAACAGCAAACATCTAAATGTTCTGGAATGTTGAAGGCTTCTTTAACTTGGGCGGTGACAAATCCTTCCATTGGGCAACTATCTACCCCAAAACTTTTAGCCACAATCATAATATGTGCAACTGCAAGCATTGTGTGGCGATTTGTCCAAGCTTCTACTGATTCAAAGCAGGGGTGATATTCAAATAAAACCGGGATTTGCTCTCGCATATAGTTGGCGAAAGCTTCATTCATTGCTTGAGCTTCTATGCCTAGTTTAATAATACTTTCAATGTATTCTGGTTGGGAAACTAGGCGATCGCCACAACAAATCAAAACTACTGGTGCTTCACTCACCTGACGCTGATTAAATGCACAGGCTTTTAGCTTTTCTTTGTTCTCTTGTTCCTTGACTACAATAAAGCGCCAAGGTTGCAAATTATATCCTGAAGGTGCTCTTACTCCTAAACGTAAGATTTCTGAAAGTACTTGTTCAGGAATCGGATCGGGGCGAAAACTCCGGGCTGCACGGCGTTCTTCAACAGCTTCTTTTAAGCCTAAGATTGGTTGTGCTTCCATGCTACTCCTGATTGCTAGCTGCACTTTACTTGAATTATTCAAGGGAATCGGGAAGTTTTGGGGAAATCGAGAATTTATTTTGTCCGTTTCTAGAGTTTGCCAAACATGGGAAAAGGATTATGCAGATTTGCTTCATTCGTCTTTAGTTATATACTTATTCGGGCTAACAAAAATTTTTAGCTCAAATGGGAATAAGTTGGCTTCACTGTCAGACAGAAAGCACAAATTTGCTGAGGTTTGGGCTATATTTGGTTGGATTTAAGTTCTTGGTAGTGTCTCAAGATGAGGCAGATGCTATTAGACATTTCCAGAAATTAAAGGTGCGTTACTTGGAGTTCTTGTAGAGAGAGGTTGTATACAACGTCTCTACAATCTTTTTTGGAGATGTCTATTAGGATAACCATTTCTGGTAAAGCTGCAAATATTGATTTGAAATCGAAAACCTTATTCACAGTCTGATTGCCCCCTAATGTTAACGCCAAGTTCTAAAGTACACTACTCACACACCTGATTCCGCAATCTTTTCCAAAAATCCTGCTATCTGCATTTGAAATTTATTGTTGGCTAAGAGGTCAGTTTTGCACTGGCTATACCTTCTGAGTTTATTAAACCGATCGCATTAATTACCATCACGTAAGTATAACTTTTGCGATCGCCCTTTTGGATTCACCAATCAAAAATTTGTTAGGGTAACAGTTTAATCCAGCGTTAGCCAAAATGCAAGCGCCACAAGTCTTACTAGGTAATAATTCCTGTCGCTTGGATCGCAGAATTTACGGGAAAAGCAGAAAAATGTTGTTGCAAAAGTACACTTCAGTTTTTCATTTTCACCTACATGATGTTATCCAGGTTATAACCAATATCTGCTTGATTACTCCAAAAAACTCAGTCCAGGTTGTTTTCCCCAAAATTATTCATTACTATTAAGGATTTACCACAAGAGTTCTAATTGTTTATAATAATTTTCTTTAAGCGTCCCTTTCTCTTTACTGAGACTATTTAAATTAAATTTACTGCTGGGAATGGCAATTAATTAAATAGCTAATAACAATAAAGTTACATAGTTATTAAAGAAATAGCTGATATTTTGAAGCCGGAAGAAAGGGAAGGCAGAAGAAAATTCTGCGTTTTGAATCCCCCTGCCCCCTAAAAATCGCGTAATTTCTCTCTTACTTCCATTAATATTTTACCTAGCATATTTTTACCTTGGCGATCGCTTCCACAACCCCAATAAAAATCAACTGGCGAATCTTCCACTAGTAAAACATCGCCAGTAGCAAGTAAGATCTCCCGAATTTCCGCGTTAAATTGAAACTTCCGTCCTACTGCTTTTCGCATAATATCATCTCTGACCATTTTCCAGTCAGAACGCACTTCGCTTTGGCGACTTCTAGCAAAATCAAAAGCTGCTTTTGGTGTGGGTAACTTGCGAATTTGTTCCAGGTAAGGTGTATCAACAAACTTGTGCGCTTGAAAGTAATGTTCGCTAGTTTTCCACCACTCCCCGTCCAGTTCAAAACCATGAGGAGAAAAGTTAGAAAAACAACCAAATGGTTTTTCGTGAATGTCATAAAAATAAATTGGCATATCTCCGCTTTTAGTAAT
>JBAVZX010000540.1:0-2265 GCA_049589015.1 Phormidium sp.
ATCCCAGTGAATCAACATAACTTGATCTGACTAGCTACCAGCACGAATCAAATAATCAAATGGCTGAAAATTTACCAGCGTTTTCTGGTAATTTTTGACCCAGAGCTTGAATAGCTTGCAGATAATCAAGGGGTAAACCACAATTATGACCTCCTTTAATGATATATTCCAAATATTGATAGCTAGGCAATTCTGTTTCGATAATATGTTTCGGGCAGGCTATATAAACCTGAGTATTTATTATCCGATTATCTTCTGTATAGACGGCACATTTTTGACGTTTGTAATGCAACGGATGCCCTTCATATATATCTAGAGAAAATAGGTCATCTGCTTCCAGTTCTACAATAATGCCCCAAACTTTACGGGTTGAATGAGGCATCACATTAGCCGCAACTCCTCCTCTATGCAATCGCTTGTTAAAACGTAATTCGTAGCCTGGTAAGAATGCTCGTTGATATTTGCTATTCCAATTTTTGACTCGCGAGCGTAGGCGAGTACAATCAAGATTGGAACCATACATGAAAACTGGTTGAAAATTCGTTAGCATTAATTCAGTAACTCCTAATAATAATGGTTGGCAAGTTTTGGGAGAGTGGTGACAACTTTGGTTAACTCGTATCAAATCATTTCGGAGACATTTGCGGTCATCTTTGAAGTAGTGCTGCGTAAATAAATCGCTTTTCGCTTCTTCACCTGCCATGATTATTTCTGCATCTGTCTACAATGAAAAAAACTATAATTTATATCACAATATAATTGTAGACAATGATATTGTGATATAATTTTTGCTTATATATCATTGTTTGCAGCGATATGTTAGGGTAAATCTAGATGTAGTTGATATTTAAGCTAATATGCCTAACCCAAGACCAAAACAGACAGAAGAGTTTAAGCGCAAACGGTTCCATCCGATGTTCAGAACGTCTTGGATGCGATGAGTAAAGAGGAAAGAATTATTTTCCTGCGCTCGCTCGCTCACCAATGCTTTCCGAGAAAAAGTTAAGCAAGCAGGTTAAACAAATTACCCAAAACAAACCTATGAGCGTTATCGATTTAAAAACACTCTACGAAACTGACGATTTTGAGTGGTTGGAGTCAACCATTGAATTACTAAAAAATCGTCAGTTTAATGCTTTAGACTTAGAAAATTTAATTGAGGAGTTAGAATACTTGAGCGGAAGTATAAAAAGTACAGTATTTAGTAAATTAAGGAATATTGTTGCACATTTATTACTGCTTCAGTATTGGGAGAGTGAAAGAAATTATAATGCTAATGGGTGGAGAGCAGAGATTTCTAACTGGCGTGACGAATTAGAGCGGGAACTTACTACCAATTTACGAAAATATTTAGAAGAAAATTTAGATTTGGTTTATGAGCGTGCGCTTAGATATGTAAAAAAGAAAACTGGACATTCTGTTAACTTTCCCGAAACACGACCTAGCGATTATACTCTTGAGAACTTACTTGATTTTGATTGGGAATAACTACTGATCGTCTATTATGCTGTAGAATCGTATGACCAATGATGTTTTGTGCTGGTATGAAAGGGTTTGGTCAAAAGTAGTCGTTCGATGCCATCGCTTTTGAGTAGTATCGGTAATTTTTGAGACAATAATCATAATAATCAAAAGATAGCTAGGCTGAGCAATATCTAGCCTAGCTACTCTAGTTTATGCAAATTTTTGTTCAAGTAAAATCCGACAAATTAAACAATGTCATTTGCTGACCTGCAGCTGGATTCTGTTTCGGTTTACGTTTACCCTGCACTACTTCTTGAACTACTATTTCTGGGGCTTCCACTATCTCAATAGCTGGTTCAATATCTTCCTCTGCTTCGCTATTTTCAACAGTTTCAAACCATTCTTCATACCAATAAACCGCATTCATTGACTTAGGCTTTTTGGCTAACAAGCTATTACCAAGTAATAAGTCAGTTTGGCCCAACCACCAAATCGGCATTGCCAACCAAGGTGCATAGAGAAAGAACTGAAATAAAGCGCACTTTAACAAAACTTGGTCGATATCTTGACCAATACCAGACAAACAATTATTAGATTGTGCCAACATCAAAGCACCCGTTCCACAAGCAGGTTCAGAAAAACTAGCAGTACGGTCAATTTTCTCATGACTAATTACTTGAGACATGAAACTAGCAACAACTAACGGTGTCGGATAAAACCCAGCATTTCTTTGAGCTTTCTTGCCACAAATATCAGGTAGAATTCTACCTAAATAATCTTCAGGATAAAGCAGGAGAGCAG
>JBAVZX010000541.1:0-8196 GCA_049589015.1 Phormidium sp.
GCCATATTCCTGTTAATTATCTTGAGACCTCATATATTAACCTTGATAAGTTTAGAGATAAATTTAGACTAGAGGCAGAAGGATTTCAAACTCTCTCCCCATATTGGAAAATAGTTCTGAACTTAAATTATTTCCTCTGCCTGGGGAACGAATCAACAAGTTTCCCCCATGTTTAGCAGTAATAATTCGGTAACTAACTGCTAAGCTAGTTTCCTTTTCCGCCCGTTTCTCCACAGAAAAAGAGTCTAAAACTTGCTTTAGTGAACTAGGCGATAAACTAGGTCCATTATCTGCAATAATAATCGAAATCCAACGAGATGCTAGAGATTCTGCATTCGATTCAGGTTCGAGAGAATAAACAGTTGTTTTAATTACAATAGAAGGTTTATGATTCATAAATCTTTGTCTGTCACCCTGCAATTCTTGGGTAAACTCTTGGTAAGCTGCTTGATTTAATAAATTATCTACAGCATTACTAAGAATATTCATAAATACTTGATTTAGTTGTCCAGCAAAGCAACTTACTGGTGGTAAATCGCCATATTTTTTGACTATTTCAATTTCACTCTTTAATCGGCTTTGTAACAATAAAACTATACTATCTAACATAGCGTGTAAATCAGCAGGTTTGGGATAAACTTCATCAATGTAACAAAAATTTTGCAAACTACTGACTAGCTTTTTTAATCGTTCTGCACCACTTTTGGCACTTTTAATTGCTCGGGGTAAATCTTGTTTTAAAAAATCAAATTCTATCTCTTCCTTTAATTCCAGCATTTCTTTAGGCACTTTTGACAGAAAGTTTTCGTAAGCGGAAATTAACTTTAATAAGCTTTCAGTATAACTTGAAATATGGCTTAAATTCCCCCAAATAAAACCTACAGGATCTAAAATTTCGTGGGCTACTCCATCCACCAAACGTCCTAAATTAGCCATTTTTTCACTTTGAATTAATTGCACCTGTGTCCTTTCATAGCGTACTTGAGTTTCGATTCCCCGGATTTGCCAATGGGCAATGTTTAATTCATGAATATCTAATAATTGATAACTTTGAGCTTCTGATTGTACGACGATCGGTTCTCCTAAAAGTTCCGAAGAGCGCCGCAGCGCCATTTGTGCAGCTGCTAAAATTGGCGTAGTCTCAGCAAGAATTAAAACATCCGTGCGAGCGTAATGATAAAGAAATTGTAGTGGTTTTTGGAGCAACAAATCTTGTTTATCAGATAAGACTAAAGTTTCTAGCAGTCGCAACCGTGAAATCATACCGACAAATTTACCTTGATCTAATATAATGACTCCCGGTAATTTGCTATGTTTCTCCAAAATTTCCACAACCTCAGCAGAAAGGCAATTCACATCTGCTGCAAATGAGTAGAGTGGTAGTGTGGCTAAAGTGGAGCCAATAGAGAGATCCTGATTTTCTGCCTCAGTCAAATAAGGAGACGAAATAATTTCTTTTGACACAATCCCTAATCAAGATTAAATAAGTCTAATCACAAGCTATCACTAGTTGAGCTAATAGCCTATCACTTTCACCTATTTTAACTATCGATAAATTATTGAGTATTAATATATTAATTCTGCTGGGGAGAGTAGGCAATATCAAGCTAATGGCAGCATCATCTCGAACTCAGTACTAATACTGCCAGAAAAGTCTTCTAATTTGTTACTTTGCGATCGAACATTCAACTTACCCCCATGATTTTCTGTAATAATTTGATGGCTAATCGCTAATCCTAACCCAGTTCCCTTACCTACTGGCTTGGTAGTAAAAAAAGTTTCAAAAATTCGCCCCTGAATTTCCCAAGGAATACCTGGGCCATTATCAGCAATGCGAACAACTGCCCACAATTTATCTTCAGCTTCTATAATTTCTGTACTAACTGTAATCTGTGCTTTCCATGTCTTCGGTGCAATAGATACCTTTTCCATTAACGCATCAACAGCATTGCCAATAATATTGACAAATACTTGGCTTAACTGCCCAGAATAACAACTAACAGAGGGTAATTTGCCGTAATTTTTCACTACTTCAATACTGTACTTAATGCGATTATGTAAAATTAATAATGTACTTTCTAAGCATTCATGTATATCTATTGGTTTTTGCTGTCCATCCCCGATGTGAGAAAAGTTACGCAAACTATTCACTATTTTCACTAGTCTTTCTGTACCTAATCGCATACTATTAACTATTTGCTGGATATCATCTTTTAAAAAGTCAATTTCTATCTCTTCCCGCAAAGTAGTCACAGTTTCAGGTATCTGATTAATTTCTGTTTCGTAAGCAGTAATCAAATCAATTAAATCCTGACTATAGTTTGCTAAGTATTCTAAATTTCCGGCAATAAAATTAACTGGATTTAAAATTTCATGAGCTACTCCCGCTACCATTTGCCCCAAACTTGCCATTTTTTCGGTTTGCAACATTTGCGACTTAGTTTGTTGATTTATTAAGTTAGTTGCTAGTTCATGAATGTGTGATTGAGCCACAAGTAATTGATGAATATCCAACAAACGATAAACTTGCGGTTCAATTTCCACCACAATTGGTTCATCAACTAACTCTGGGGAACGCCGCAAACACCGCTTCGCTGATTCAACAATTAACGTATTACTAGGAAAAACTAAAGTATCTGTAGGAACTAATAAATATAAACATTTAATTGGCCTTTTCATAAATAATTCTGGCCCATAAGGTCGGCTCATACATTCTAAAAACCTGCGTCGGGAAATCATCCCCAAAAGCTGACCTTTTTCTAACACAATAAATCCTGGTAGCACCGGATTCGCCTCTAAAGCTTTTGCTACTTCTTTTCCTGGTTGAGTGCTTTCAATACTCAAATCATATAGCGATAGCTCTTGAAGAGTAGAATCTAAACACAAGTTATCCTTTCCTGGTAATGATAAATGTGCTATATCGTCGCCTAAATGTTTTAATGTGAACATGAGAAAATCTGTTGATTGGTTTACCGAGAAATTTTAATAGTATATTTTTTTTCAATTTAGCACCTTAATCTCGCAAATATAAAATCGACTTCTTAAAAATTTATATAATGTTAATTTAAATTTAAGAAAATCTTTTCTTAACCCAAACTTAAATCAAATATATATTATCTGGCTGTAAATTATAGACAACCTAAATTAGATTAGAGAAATTAATTTATTCTTGATTAATTTTCTGTTCTTTTAATGAAGAATGTAAAATATAGCGATCGCGCCCAGAAGACTTAGCTGCGTAAAGTGCCATATCCGCTAAACCAATCAAGCTAGTTGGAGTCATTTCTAAAGTAGGAATTACACTAGCCACGCCTAAACTAATAGTTACATAAGGTGAAACCACAGATTTTTCATGCACAATCTGTAACTTTCTCACATTATTAATCATTTTTTCCGCCAAATGAATCGCTCCATCAGCAGAAGTTGCAGGCAAAATTACAGCAAATTCTTCGCCGCCATATCTTGCTACTAAATCAGTAGCACGCGCCACAGTACTTTTAATTGCTTTGGCCACCTCTTGTAAACAAAAATCACCCGCTAAATGCCCATAGCTATCATTGTAAAGTTTAAAATAATCCACATCTATAAGAATCAGCGACAACCAATCCATCTGCCGTCGCATTTGTTGCCACTGTTGATATAAATAAGTATCAAATTGTCTGCGATTAGCCAAATTAGTTAGACCATCAACAGTGGCTAGCCGTTGTAATTCCTGATTAGCTATTTCTAGTTTGTAGTAAAGTTCGATAATTAATAAATTAGCTAATTCATGAATATCTGATTGTGCAACCAGCAACTGATATACATCTAACAATCGATATTCTCTTGGTTTTAGTTCTACTACAACTGGTTCATAAACTAATTCTGGGGAGCGCCATAAAGACCGCTTCGCTGCTGTCATAATTAGAGTATCGCTAGGTAAAACCAAAGGCTCATGTTTAGATAACTTACATAAATCCCTAATTGGTCGGCGCAAAAATAATTCTAAACCATAAGGGCGACTCATTCTTTCTAAAAATTCCCGTCGGGAAATCATTCCCCAAAATTGATTTTGGTGAGTAATTACAACTCCAGGTAGCAAATGATTATCTTCAAAAGTTTTAGCTACTGTACTACTTAAAGTCTTACTTTCTATAGTGAAATCATACAGCAATAGGTCTTGCAAAGTTGAGCCTAAATTTAAAGGTTGCATCTCAGATAGTTAAAAACTAATGGGTTAGTAAAAAAGGCTGAACTACTAGCTTTATAATTACGTTGCCATTAGTTCTGAGGATGGGATCGGGAGAATTTTTGCTAGAGATTGATACCTAATAATTGACTAATCAAAAAATTTAATACACAAGCAGAAGCACCCATTCAGCCAACCAACGCCCGTTTAAGCTATCCCCAGAAAGCAAAAATCTGACAAAGTAAACGGAGTACAAGAGTGTAACTCCACTCTAGTAATGCCTCTTTGTTTTGATTGTAACCAAGTAGAGTGAAGTTGGCTTTGTGTAGCAGATGACATAATTGGTGGAAGATCGGCTGGATTACTGGTGCGATCGAGCAAATTGCCATTACAGTCGTAAGTAGTTAAAACGATCGAACCACTACCACATACTAGGGTGCGAACTGAAGCAACCGGATGTTTAAAATAGGTTGCGATCAGCATTTTATTTCCCTCCGGCATCAACACCACACTACCAGACTGGGTAAAAAACTCTGGATTAGATGGTTTTAAAGCAATTGCCCCTTGAAATTCTACGCCCAAGTGCTTATATTGTGCGATTACAGGCTCAAATAGCTTTAATTGATCAAAACTGAGTTCAATGAGTCTTGATGACCTGCGATTCAGTTCAGCTAATTGCGACATAATTATCCTGGGTGTAAAAATTTTTTCAGATAACTACACAAACTAAGGTAATAATTTCTAGTGGCTAGCGTCAATGTGTTTTTGTGAGAGTAGTCATGTATGAAATGACTATCTACCTTATGGCAGAAAAACAGATCACTCTTAAGGGTGAAAATTAGCACCATTACTAATCTCAACTAGAAAACTACTATGCCCATCTCTAGCGTACAAACGTCAGCTACCAACCCTCTGCCCTTGCAGTAATTCCTGTTTCCTACTATATTGCCGTTGTTAGCAGATATACCGTTTTGACAAGAAGGCTCGATTCGTTAAAATATCTTGACAATCTCCACTGGTAAACAACGCCCTCCGCCAGGAACCCAATGAATCAATTGCACAATGGTTTTACCCTATTTCTCAGTTTGCTAGTAGAAGCCCTACCCTTCCTGCTACTAGGAGTGTTGTTCTCCGGTTTGCTGTTGCTGTTTATTGACGAACGCAAACTGGCAAATGCTTTACCTCGTAACGCCCTATTCGGTGCTTTTGTCGGCAGTTTAATCGGTTTCCTGTTTCCAGTTTGTGAGTGTGGGAACGTACCCGTAGCCAGAAGGTTAATCACCCAAGGAGTACCTACACCAGTAGCGATCGGCTTTTTGTTAGCAGCACCTACCGTTAACCCGATTGTGATTTGGGCAACTTGGACAGCTTTCCGCGATCAACCAGAAATAGTCGTCCTGCGCGTCATCTTTTCCCTAGCCATCGCTACCATTATTGGCTGGGTATTTAGCGCCCAAGCAGACTTGCGACCTCTACTGCAACCATCTGTCGCCAACGCCATGCCTACCCCAACCAAAAGACCTCGCGGTTCTTGGTCATCAGAGATGTATCAGGAAGAAGAACCTGTTCCAGCTTTATTGCAGTCAGGAACCTTCTTACTTTCCGGTTCCGGTCAAACTATTCGCATGGATGCAGCCACGTTCCCCATGAATGCTGCTGTCGGTACTACCAAATCTTTTAAATCGCTCAAATATCGGCTAGGTTTGTTTTTAGATAATAGCGTCCAAGAATTGCGCGAACTTGGGGCGGTTTTAATCGTGGGAAGTGCGATCGCCGCTGCCATTCAAGTTACAGTCCCCCGTGAACTAATCCTTAGTTTAGGACAAGGGCCAATTACTTCCATCATTGCCATGATGGTATTAGCCGCAGTTGTCTCGATATGCTCCACAGTAGACTCCTTTTTCGCTCTCTCCTTCGCCTCCGTATTTACCCCCGCTTCCCTACTGGCATTTTTAGTTTTTGGCCCCATGATTGACCTTAAATCCATTGGCTTAATGTTGTCAATCTTTAAGTCTAGAGCCGTAATTTATATCTTCGCTTTAGCAGCACAACTGACTCTTCTGTTCACCCTGATTTATCAAATGATTTATTAAAAACTCATACTTAATCAAGGAGCATTAATCCTCATTCTTAATTAATTTCGTCCCCTTAACACTTCAGCTGTTCCCCGATGACTTTCACATTCAAGAAAAAACTAAAAATCAATCAATCTCTTGTGTCTTGGCTAGATGTAATCGCCATTATCGCTTGGGGTATCTTACTATTAAAATATTGGCTGACAGACACGCTCGGTTTACTAATTCACCCCGATTATTTTTGGTTAGTAATTTTCGGTGGCTTTGGATTACTGATAATCGGTGGCTGCAAAGTATGGCTATTGCTTAAGCCATATCTTAAGAGAAAACCGAAATCGGGAAGAAATTTTATTCCCCCACAATCAGAGCAGCATATCACTCTATTTCCCCCTGGTGTAAGCAGTATCATCTTACTAACAGCCGCCCTCTTGGGTTTTTTAATTGCCCCGCGCATATTTACTAGCCAAATCGCTTTACAAAGAGGAGTTACTGACACTTTGTTAATGACTCGCGCTCAACCTAAAGAATTTAAAATCGCTAAACGTCCCGAAGAACGCACCTTAATTGACTGGGTAAGAACTTTAAATGTTTATCCAGAACCAGATGCTTATAGTGGACAAAAAGTAAAAGTAGCAGGATTTGTCATTCATTCCCCACAACTGCCAGATAATTATTTGTTAATATCTCGGTTTATAATTACCTGCTGTGCCGCAGATGCCTATCCCGTAGGATTACCAGTTAAGCTTACCTCATCTCGCAGCACTTTCGCTCCTGATGCTTGGTTAAATATAGAAGGTGAAATGATCACAGAAACCCTATCAGGTAAACGTCAGTTAGTCATTAACGCTAACTCCTTAACTCCTATTCCCGAACCAAAAAATCCTTACGATTATTAAACGATAAAATTAATCATCGGTAATCATTAGCAACTTACCAACTATTACAACTTGTCCTCCATTACTAATTACCAATGATCCATCGAACGATCAATCGCAAATTTATTTATTCCCTCGATCGCATTGCCATTGCACTCATCGTCGGACTGACTATAGCAATTGCTATTCTTCTATTTTACGGCGATCACTCAGTACCTCGCGTGCGAAGTTTTAATTGGCAAGATAAACAAATTGGTGTAGAAGATGACCGTTTTGTAATTACCTTTACTCGTCCAATGGATCGTGCGAGTGTGGAAACAAATTTGCAAATTAATCCACCTTTACCAGGAAAATTTAGTTGGGCAGGACGCAGGTTAGTTTACACTGTAATTTCCCCGGCTCCTTATGGTACAGAGTATCAACTAAATTTACAAAAAGCAACTGATAAATACAGTAATTCGCAAAAATCAGCGGCAATTTTATCACCATTTAATGCGAGATTTCGCACTCGCGATCGTGCCTTCGCTTATATAGGTGTAGAAGGACAAAATTCGGGACAATTAATGTTAGTTAATCTTAGTGCTTCTGAACCTAAACCAATTGTCTTAACACCACCAGATTTAGTAGTATCAGAATTTAAACCCTATCCCCAAGGCGATCGGATCTTATTTCTCGCTAACGATCGCAACTCCCAACGTCAAGGAATCTTCCAACAACAACTTTATGAAGTAACAACTGGTATTCATACTAATTCACCAGAAGCACAACCTGTCTCTAAACAACCAGCAGGTAAACTAAAGTTAATTTTAGACAATAAAGATTATCAAATTTTGAAATTCGATTTATCTCCTGATGGGAAAACTATCGTTACCCAACGGGTAAGTCGGCGCAATCCCGGTGATTTTGGCATCTGGACTTTACAATCTAATTCATCACCAAAACCTTTACCAGGACAACCAGGAGGCGACTTTTTAATTACCCCAGATAGCCAAGCTTTAGCTGTTACTCAAGGAGAAGGATTAGCAATTGTTCCCTTAACTGGTTTCCAGGATCAACCATTAGATTTTCTGCCCAAGTA
>JBAVZX010000542.1:0-4408 GCA_049589015.1 Phormidium sp.
CCATTAAAAGTTATGAAAGTGTAGTTCCTAAAGGTAAAACGATCGGTGATATAGATATTCCCGTAATTGCTGATTATTGCGGAATGCAAGTTTACGCCACATTTCAGTTAGTTGGAAAACTGGAAGAAGAACTAAAACCTGTTCCCAAACTTGAATCTTTGCTGCGAAAAATAGAATTACCCTTAGAACCAGTTTTAGCCGGAATGGAAGAACTAGGAATTCGGGTTAATGCAGCCTATTTAAAAGAATTATCCGATAAATTGCAATTAGACTTAACCGCAATTGAACAAAACGCCTACAACGCTGCGGGAGAAAAGTTTAATTTAGGTTCACCAAAACAGCTAAGTCAGTTATTGTTTGAAAAATTGAACTTAGATAAAAAGAAATCGCGGAAAATAGCTTCCGGTTATTCCACAGATGCAGCAACCTTGGAAAAATTGCAAGGAGATCACCCAGTTGTTGATGCAGTTTTAGAATATCGGACTTTAGCTAAACTCAAATCTACTTATGTAGATGCTTTACCTCAATTGATGGATAAAAATCAGCGAGTGCATACTGATTTTAACCAAACTGCGACAGCTACAGGAAGACTTTCTTCTTCTAATCCCAACTTACAAAATATTCCCATTCGTACCGAATTTAGCAGAAAAATTCGCAAAGCATTTTTGCCGGAATCAGGTTGGTTATTAGTATCAGCTGATTACTCACAAATCGAGTTAAGAATTCTGGCACATTTGAGTCAAGAACCTGTGTTAGTGGAAGCTTACAAAAGTAATCAAGATATTCACACTGTTACAGCTAAAATTGTCTTTGAAAAAGAAGATATTACCTCTGATGAACGTCGCATTGCGAAAACAATTAACTTTGGGGTAATTTATGGCATGGGTGCAATGAGATTTTCCCGTTCTACTGGAATTAAAAAGACAATTGCTAGTGATTTTATCGAAAAATTTAATACTCGCTATCCTAAAGTGTTTGAATATTTGGAAAGGATGAAACGGGAAGCAATAGCTAATGGTTTTGTAGAAACAATTAAAGGTCGTAGGCGTTATTTTAACTTTGAAGGTGGTAGTTTACGCGCCTTTAAAGGTAGTAACCCGGATGAAGTTGATTTGGCGAAATTGAAGAACATGGGACAAAATGACGCGCAACTTTTGCGTGCAGCTGCTAATGCGCCAATTCAAGGTTCTAGTGCTGATATTATTAAAATTGCAATGGTGAAATTGCATGAAGTTTTACGCAATTATCAAGCGCGTTTGTTGTTGCAAGTGCATGATGAATTAGTGTTGGAAGTTCCTCATGCTGAATGGGAAGAGTTGCAACCAAAAATTAAGGAAATAATGGAAAATGCACTACCTTTAAGTGTTCCTTTGGTGGTTGATGTTCATGTGGGAGAAAATTGGATGGAGGCGAAGTAGAATCGAATCATTAAATTTTAGGTTTTAGACTGACTTAACTGGCAGGGTTTTTTAGTTTCTTTACAAAACCCAAGCGTTTAGGTTAATGTATAACCATATAAAAAACTTGTTATAAAAAGTTTGATGGTAACTGTACTGAAAAAAGATGGTTTTAGTATTCGCATCTACACCAACGATCACCTTCCATCTCATGTCCATGTTTTGAAAGCAGGAGGAGAAGCTAAAATCAACCTCGGTAGTGCAACTGAGCGTCCTAACTTAGTTGGAATATGGAACATGAGCGATAAAGATGCAGTTAAAGCGTTGAAACTGGTGAGCAATCACCAGGCAGAACTATTAGAAAAATGGAGAGAAATTCATGGAGAATCTGAATCTGAGTGAAGAAACTTTAAAGGATGAAATTGCTAAGGCAAGGGAAGCAGCTGCTTACTCAGATGCTACTGAACCACGCGCTCAGTCCGCCTACTACGATGCAAATTGCGATCGCATAGTCATTGAACTGCGAAATGGAACAAGTTTCCTGTTTCCCCCTAAATTAGTTCAAGGGTTGGCGGTAGCTTCCCTCGATGACCTAAAGCAAGTGGAAGTAACCCCTTCTGGTCAGGGGTTGCATTGGGAAACGCTGGATGTAGATATGAGCATCCCGTCTTTGATGATGGGGATATTTGGAACTAAGGCTTGGATGGCTGAATTAGGCAGTAGAGGCGGATCTGCAACTTCCACCGCAAAAGCAACAGCGGCTCGTCAAAACGGAAAGCGCGGGGGTCGTCCGCGAAAAAAAGCTCAAACGGCTTAGTAACGATAGCTATTTAGAGTAGAGGTTTTACTGACGGGAAAGCCTTCTCTTTGTTTACCATTTGCTAAAACCGAGAAATATTTATAAATGAACACATTGCAGAAACTAGAACTTCTTAAAGATACTTATTCCGATCGAGCCGAACTAGATCAAATCTTAGGAAAGCTATTGGATGTTGCACTTAGTCAGCATCGACTGAGCTTAGAAAAGTACGATCGAGATTTGCGTGAATTTGAGCAGCGTTACGACATGGAATCAAGTATTTTTTATCAACGTTTTGAAGCCGGAGAATTAGGAGACGATGTTGATTTCTTTGAATGGTCTAGTTTGTATGAACTTCGCCAAGATATTCAAGAAAAAATTCATCGCTTGGAGTTAGCTGTGTGACAAATGCAAGCGATTATCTGACTCATATAAAAGCGCTGATTGTTCTAAATCCAAAAGTGGTAAATTGGACAGTAGTTCGTGAAGAAGTACAAGGCGATCGCGGACTTCTGCGTTATCGCCTTACATTGAAAGACGGCAGTCTTTTAGAACTGTTCGAGTTTTTTGCGATCGCGTCAGCAGAAGTACAGCCCAAATATCTCTACCCAAATATCGCTACCCAAATATCGCTACCCAAATATCGCTACCCAAATATCTCTACCCAAATATCGCAAATAGTACCCTTCGGGGTAATAGCTGAGAAAAATTTTATCAGTTAATTTATAAAAAGACGAGGCTGGAAGCTCGGTCTTTGAAAAGCATCTATAAACTTGAGAAGTATGAGACAGATGATGAAAATGTTAAGTACTTTTCAGAAAATTGATGTGATTTTTATCGGGATTCTTCTAGTAAAGAGCGCCGTAAATTAGGCGTTCCAAACCTTTTCGTCTAATTCCAATTTTCCCTAAACACAACAACTAAAAGGAAATTAATCATGGCAATTATTTCTAGCCAAGTGCTAACTCTCAGCGATATGGTTGAAAATGGCGTAAATATGGTGCGAGTTGAGATTAAATACGATGTCACCTTTGATGCTCAAGAAGAGGCTTTACAGTCTATTGGATTTAAATTTCAAGAGATCATCCAAGTTTTGGGAGTTGATCCGGGGAGCATCACCGATCAAGTTTTACTAGACAAATTTATGCCAATTCAAAGCATTCCAGTGCCAGCAGGAGGCGGTACAGTTTCACGCAAACGTACTGGCAAAGTAACTAGAGCTTTTCTCCAAGAAGATTCAGCACCAGGCGATTCTGATGAGATCCGTTGTAGTATTCAAATTTTACCAGTAGCCGCTTTTGAGCTTACAAATGTGGTTTCATTACCTGGTTAATTTTAGTTTTGTAGGTTATGGCAAGGGTTTATTTTTGGTTTGTCGCTAGAATTATTCTTCTTGCCTAACTCAGATCTTGCACTCCTGAGCAGAGCCTCCATTCTTCGTTCCCAGGTTGAACCTGGGAACGAGGATCTGGGAGGTTCCACCTCCAGGAGTGCAAGATCTCAGTCTACCCTGATCCTGTGGAGAAACGTCTCTACCCTAATCCTTTGGAGCCTTCTTGCACTAGTGTTCTACGACTACTGTTGTGCCTACTTTCACCAATTCAAATAAGGCCACCACATCGCGATTTCGCATTCTGACGCAACCGTGAGAAACTGCTTGTCCCATAACCCGTTCATTGGGAGTCCCATGAAAACCAATTGTGTTTTTGCCATCAGACCAAAAACCAATCCATCTCACACCTAAAGGATTATTTGGGCCAGGGGGAAAAATTTTACCATTCCAAGGATGTTGCCAAGCAGGATCTTTAACCATTTGTATTACTTTGAATCTACCTGTGGGAGTTTCCCAGCCAGGTTTGCCGATCGCAATCTGGAAAGTAGTTTTTACCTTATTATCCCGGTAAACATAAACGCGACGTTCTTTTAACTTGATCTTCAACCAAGTATCTTCAACTGGACTAACAGGCGATGGTTGCACAGTACCAGGAGTTTGAGTTGGTAATGGAGTTGTGGGTACTATGTGACCTTGGGGTATTAGTTGACTTTGAGCAAGTTCTACCTGCTTATTCCTGACGATAGAGGCTGTAGCCAGCTGTTGAGTCCAGAATGTTAAAAATGCTGCACTAAAGCAGATTAGCAGGAAGCTCTTAGTTAACGCTTCTCCTCTCACCATTCCTTTCATTTGTTATTCCTAGCAAACGACATAACGAAA
>JBAVZX010000543.1:0-5013 GCA_049589015.1 Phormidium sp.
GGGCGTACCTGTGTGTACGCCCCTACCAAATTATTGTTGCGAAGAAGTAGCCGTTGGACGAGCGCCTCCATTACGTTTGGCGATTTGTTGTTGCAAAATTTCCACTGCTTTGGCATATTGGGGATCTTGCAAAGTGCCAATTTCGTCACGGTTCTTCACCAATCTTTGCTTTTGCGCGTCGGAAAGTTCCACGACAATATTGGGCGCAATACCAGCGTGATTAATGTCTCTACCGCTAGGAGTGAAGTACTTAGCAATAGTTACAGCTAATCCCGATCCATCTCCCAAGGGTCTTACTGATTGAACTAAACCTTTACCAAAAGTTTTTGTCCCTACCAAAACGGCGCGATTGTTATCTTGCAATGCGCCTGAGAGAATTTCGCTAGCACTAGCAGATCCACCATCAACCAAAATCACCAATGGTTTATCTGTTAATTGACGATGGTTAGCTTTTTGCCGTTCACTTTCGCCTTGGCGGTCTACAGTAGAAACAATCGAGCCTTCTTTCAACCACATCCGGGCAATATCTATACTGGAGTAAAGCAAGCCACCTGGGTTAGAACGTAAATCCAAAACATAACCAGCAACACCTTGTTTTTCTAAAGCCTGAATTGCTTGGCGCATTTCTGGTGCAGCATTAGCACTAAACTGATTCAACCGAATATAACCGAGTTCACCTTGCAGATCTTTGCGAGCATTGAAACGTACTGGGTGAATTTCGATGCGTTCCCGCTTGAGTTTAAAGATTTGTTCTTGGTTGTTTCGCATAATAGTTAGGCTAACTTCTGAATTTACTGGGCCACGAATTAGATTTACTACGTCATTGACGTTCATTCCTGTAGTACTCTTGCCATCGATTTTAACGATTTCATCTTTGGCAAGGACTCCAGCTTTAGCAGCTGGTGTACCTTCAATGGGAGAAATTACAACTATTTTCTTGGAATCTTCATCCTGAGTTAACTGGATACCCACACCTGTCAATTCCCCAGAAGTATCGATTTGCATACTCTTAAACTCTTGGGGGTCCATAAACCGGGTGTAGGGATCATCCAGCTTTTTCAGCATTTCCCGGATTGCTTTGTAGGCATCTTCTTTTGTAGCGTAAGTCCGGCCCAGGTAATCGTTGCGGATAGCTTGCCAATCTACTTGGTTAAAGGTGCCATCCACATAATTGCGATCGACAATTTGCCAGACTTCATCGACAAGTTCTTTCGGACTCTCTCTGAAAAATGCCTGACTGGAAAGATGAATACCAGCGCCTGTGACAGCAACAGTGGTCAATACCGCAGCTGTCGCACTTACAACGAGACCTTTTCTAGTTATTGTCATACTGTTTTACTGAGCCGGAGGGAAAAAACTGTTCTGCAAATTAAGCCCAATTTAGCACAGGCTTTTGAAGTAAAAGTTCAGTGCTTATGACTATTTTGCTAATGGCATATTGACTCGTCATACGGTTATTTAAGGATCAACCCAACGACCGTCTGATTTTATTAAGTTTATTAACTCCTCCACACCTTGAGACTCTGGGACTTTTTTAATTTCTTCTCTGCCACGATACAGAGAAATAAAACCGGGCTGTTTTCCCACATAACCGTAATCGGCATCTGCCATTTCTCCAGGGCCATTGACAATACAACCCATTACTGCTATGTCCAAACCAGTCAGGTGTTTGGTGGCTTCTCGCACTTTATGTAACACTTCTTCCAGGTTAAATAAAGTACGACCGCAGGAAGGACAGGCGACATATTCGACCATCGTTTTCCTGAGTCCCAAAGCCTGAAGAATACTATAGCAGACTGGAATCTCTTTTTCTGGTGCTTCTGTCAGGGAAACCCGAATTGTGTCACCAATCCCATCTGCTAATAATGTAGCAATTCCTGCGGTAGACTTGATTCTGCCATATTCCCCATCCCCGGCTTCCGTAACACCCAAATGTAAAGGATAGTCCATTCCCAGTTCATCCATTCGCTTTGCCATCAGGCGATAAGCTGCAATCATCACAGGTACGCGGGAAGCTTTCATGGAAATGACTAAGTTACGGTAATCGAGGGATTCACAAATGCGGATAAATTCGATCGCAGATTCTACCATCCCCTCCGGTGTATCGCCGTAAGTAAACAGCATTCTCTCAGCAAGCGAACCATGATTAACCCCGATTCGCATCGCCTTACCTTGATCGCGCAAGGAAACCACCAAAGGTTCTAAAGTTTCCCGGATTTTCTCCCCAATTTCATCAATTTCAGCTTGGGTAAATTCCGTTCTATCCGGTCTAGGTTTCTCAAACACATATAATCCCGGATTAATCCGCACTTTGTCCACATATTTAGCCACTTCCAAGGCAATTCTCATACCATTGTGGTGAACGTCAGCAACTAAAGGCACATCTTGGTAAGTTTCCCGGAGTTTTTGCTTAATTTCGCCAACTGCTTTAGCATGACCAACACTAGGAACAGTAACGCGCACAATTTCGCAGCCAATCTCATGCAAGCGACGAATTGCGGCAACTGAGCCATCAATATCCATCGTGTCTTCGTTAATCATCGACTGTACCACCACCGGGTAGCCCCCGCCAATGGTAACGTCAGCAACTTTCACAGGACGAGTTTTCCGCCGTTTGATTACGGTGTCAAATTCTGGTTGACTGGTAGTAGTAGCGGGATTGGGCAGTGTTTGCATAACCTATTCTTTACTTTGCTGTTCCTCTCTGTTTTTCAGGTTGCCACAGAAGGGGACAGTTTTGCTAAGTATCAGCATTAAAGTAAGATTACTCCTCATGTTGAGTGATAACACGATATTGCTCAGCGGATTGAGAGCGAGAATCCTGACATAAAGCTAACTACAGGTGTGACCATGCCGTTGATTGCCAAAATCGCAAGCACTAACGAACGAGTAGACATTACAAAATTGAAAAATCCCCGTGCCGAACTGAAGGCAGATGACTTAGTTTGTCAGCTTTGTGGTAGTCCGATGATTATTAAGCAGGGGATGATCAAAAAACCTCACTTCGCCCACAAAGCTGAATGCACCGACGATTACCAAAGCCATCCTGAAAGTCCCGAACATCTTGCAGGGAAAGAGTTGATAGCAAAAACTCTTAAAGCAGAACTGCCAGAGTATAGCCTTGCCGAAATAGAATATGAGTTTCCTATTCCTGAAGTGAGGCGGATTGCGGATGTTGTAGCAAAGTTTCCTAACGGCTGGATAGTCGCTCACGAGTGCCAACTAGCTTCAATCACAGTTGAAGAACTTGAAAAACGAACGAAGGATTACTTATATGCAGGAATTGACGTTGTTTGGTGGCTTGGCAAAGCTGCAAATACCAAATCCAATATCGATTGGTGTCACTCAAAGTTTGGATTTGCCCTCATACTCAATTACGAGCAATTGTCCGCCTACGCTCAAGGAAGTGAAGAAAGAATTTAGTTCAGTATATTCTAGCTTGCGTGAAGGTTATTGGTACGACAATCAAAACCATGAACAATATTACCTTACACCTAATCTATCCATAGCTAACTTAAGATTGTCAAAAGAGTTAAGTGAACGAGAACCTACTGCAAAAATTATAGAGACTCTATATATTTTTTGCTGTCTTTACATTCAAAATGGGAAATGGCAGAGATTTGAGCAAAATATTGGGCAATATGAAATTTCTATCTTAGATAAGTTGATCAAGTCTTGTGTTGATCGTTTTGGAAGCTCTGTCAGGAAGTTTGAATTGGGGATTCAATATTATTATGAAATTGATTATGGCTCGGCTCCTGGTAAATCTGCTTGGCTGCACTACACCAAGGATTTAATGCTTAACCGATGTCTAGAGATCTGGCCATGTATTAAGCCAGATCAAATTAAGCGAGGGCTGGCACTACAAAAGTCTGGAGAAGATGCCGTAAACGGTTATATTGGAGCGCTTAACGCTAAAAAAGCTATAAAGAAACAGGAGTATCCTGCTCAGGAGTCTTGGATTGTGGTGAAGCCGGAAGCACTGAAGCGATGGCGTTGTGAACTCCTACCTGAAAGTGGCATTGAGGCTGCAAGAAGAAGGGCGCATCAATGGCAGTCAAAACGTACAGAAACAGTAGTTTAATGCCTGAATTTTGCCCAATCAAACTTATCTAAACAAAAACCTAATCAAAGCTATGAACGATCGCGTTATCATCAATCCCAAAATTCAACATGGCAAACCAGTTATCAAGGGAACAAGAGTTCCGATTACTCGGATAATTGGCGGACTTGCATCTGGAATGACTAAAGAAGAAGTGATGCAAGAATATGAAGTGAGTGAAGCGGACATTTTAGCTGCTCTGAGTTACGCTGCGGAATTGATCGAAAAAGAGCAATTCCATTTACTTCCTGCTAGAGGCTAAAAATGAGATTTTTAATTGATGAGGATATGCCTCGTTCAACAGGTAATTTATTGCAGCAATATGGTCACGAAGCTATTGATATGCGTGATATTGGTTTGCGAAGTGCTGAAGATTCTCAGGTCGCTGAATATGCTCAAAGTCAAGGACTATGCCTAATAACAGGAGATTTTGATTTTGCAGATATTCGTAATTATCGTCCATCAGAATATGCTGGCATTGTGGTAATTTCTGTACCGGGTGATTGTTCTGCTAAGTTTCTTTTAAATTTAGTAGAATCGTTTTTACAACAAGATGAAATTGTCATTCAATCACCTGGTAAATTGATAATTGTTGAACCTGGTCGTGTACGAGTACGAGTAGATTAAGAGTGCCCTTAATTTCACAAATGGAGAGTTTGCTGATGAGCCAAATTAACTATGATTCAATGTCTAATACTGAGTTGAAACAGTATTTTCTCAAGCATCGTGAAGATCAAGCTGCTTTGCAAGCTTATTTAGATCGAATTAATCAACGTCCACTAAAAATTATTGCTAGTCCTGATGATCCCGATTTTGATGAAAAGGTTCAAGCGGCTATTCGTCGAAAATTAGAAGCGGCGAGAAATAAAAGTAGCCAATAGTTATAATGATTGGTCAGTTACAATTAATAT
>JBAVZX010000544.1:0-2780 GCA_049589015.1 Phormidium sp.
GTACTATATTCTAATTTACTAGTTTTATTATTAGGAATCCAAGCTTCTCCTAAATCCCAACCTATAGCAATGCAAACTTGCTTTAGGGTAACTTTTAGCGCATCATCAAAATCTACCGATCTACTAATTAATTGAGTTGTAGTAAATAAGAATCTAATTTCTTCTTCTACCTTCTGTCGTTCAATAATTTCTAACTGTAGTTGAGCATTTTGCTGATAAAGTTGCTTTTGCAATTGATGAATAGTTAATTGATTTTCGACACGAGCTAATACCTCTTCCAATTGAAAAGGCTTAGTAATATAGTCTACTCCTCCGACTTGAAAGGCTTTGACTTTATCTAAAGTTTCATCTAAAGCACTAATAAAAATTACTGGAATATGACGAGTTTTTTCCCCAGCTTTGAGGTTTTTGCAAACTTCATAACCGTTGATTTCTGGCATATTTATATCTAGCAATATCAGGTCTGGTTGACTTATTTGTACCCCTTTCAAAGCTAACTGACCGTTGATTGCTTTTCTCACTTGATAACCTTGGGACATCAGCATATTGGACAAAAGCCGTAAGTTGTCCGGGGTGTCATCAACAATCAAGATATCTGCTTTATACTGTAGTGATTTTGATTTATTCATCAGGACATTCTTTGGTTAGTTCGATAATTATATCCATGCGAAAGTTATCTACTAATTCTAGTAGATTGTGTATAATATCGGACTGAGTTGTGGGTAGTTGTTTAATAAGTTCAGTTACTTCTTGGTCGTTGATAGCGAGTGCTGCTCTATGTAGTTTAATTAACCATTCTTTTGGCATGATCTGTAAATCATTTGGGTTGATGATTTTTGTCTGTACTGGATGAATAGTTGGTGTAGATGATGAATCTTCTTGATAAAGATAACGCAATCCTAAATGTTTAGCCATTTTTTCAAATAGCATTTCTTCCCGAAAGGGTTTGGGTAGAAAGTCGTCACATCCTGCTTTTAAGATAGCTGACTGTTGCTCTTGAAAGGCGCTAGCAGTAAGAGCAATAATCACGGTATCGTGACCTTGGGAGTGAGATTTAATGTGTTTAGTGGCTTCATAGCCGTCCATGATTGGCATTTGCATATCCATCCAAATTAAATGGGGTTGCCAATTTTCCCATAAGGTAATTGCTTGTTGACCGTTTTCAGCTTCACGGATTTCAAATCCAAAAGGTGCAAGTAATTTTACTACTAATTGTCGATTTTCTTTAAGATCTTCAACTATAAGGATACGGTAGGTGGGTTGATTTGCCGCTAAACCAATAATTCGCCTTGTTGAAGAGATGGGATTTTGCTCAAAACTAGAAACTAAATCAGCGAGGATGTTGAATGTGAAAGTGGTTCCTTGGCTTAGTTGACTGCGAACGGTGATATCTCCTCCCATTAATTTGATGAATTGTTGACTAATGGGTAAACCTAAACCAGTTCCTTGTCCTGTCTGACGACCTGTTTGGGTTTGGACGAATGGTTGAAATAAAACAGAAAGTTCGTTGGGTGCAATTCCTGGGCCAGTATCTTGAACTTCAAAGATAATTTTAGTTTGACGGTTGGAAGAAGAGTGATGAGTATTTTCTGTTTCTCCTAAAAGAACTCGCAATTTGACAGTGCCTATCTGGGTAAATTTGATGGCGTTACCTAGTAGGTTTAGGAGAACTTGTCGTAATTTATTTTCATCAGTTTGAATATGTTGCGGCACTTGGGGAGCAATTTCAAATAGTAGTTGTAAATCTTTGGAGTTTGCTTTGAGTCGGAGTAGTTCTTCAATTGAATTGAGTAATTCATGGAGGTTAAAAGGATTTTCGTTTAAGGTAACTTGTCCGGCTTCTATTTTTGCCATCGATAAAATATCGTTGATTAAATCGAGCAAATGTTCGCCGCTGCGATTAATAATTTCTGTGTATTCTTGCTGTTCTTGAGAGAGTGATGGAGTACGAGCCATGAGTTGACTAAATCCCAGGATGGCATTGAGAGGAGTACGTAATTCGTGACTCATTTTAGCGAGGAATTGGCTTTTGGCTTTGTTTGCAGCATCGGCAGCTTCTTTGGCTTTCATTAATTCCAATGATTGTCTTTGGGTTTGTTCTAGTAATTCTGCTTGTTGCAAGGCAACTGCTAGTTGGGTGCCAATTTGTACTACTACGTCAATTTCTGCTGTTTGCCATTGTCGAGGGCTAGAATTTTGATAGTTTGCTAGTAATCCCCAAAGTTTATTGCCACGAAAAATAGGTACGGTTAAATAAGCTTTGGCTTGAAATTGTTCTAAGAGATCGATATAGCATTGATTAAAGTTGGCTTGGTATATATCTGCTACTGCTAGATAGCTAGTGCCACGAGTGTAAGCGCCGCCTTGGGTATCTTGTAAATAGGTGTCTTTGATGATATTTTCGGGGGTACTCCAGGTTTTGACCAGACATATTTCTGAGTCTAAAGAATTATTTGTTAATTCGGGATTTTCTTGATGTGATGTGATTAAAGAAACCCAATTATTAGTTACAGATTCAGCAACAAATTCGCCACTCCAGTCAGGGTTAAAGCGATAAATGGCGACGCGATCGCAGTTAAGAACTTGCCGTAATTCTGAGGTGGTGGCTTTAAATATTGTTTCTAGGTTTAATGTTTGGCGGATTCTTTCGATGGCTTTGGCGATCGCTTTAAAACGTTCGGCGCTTTCTCGCAATGCGGCTTCTGATTGCTGGCTTTCTGTGATATCAATTGCCATTGCTGCACCGCCAATTACTTGACTGTGATTGTCTACTAAGACTG
>JBAVZX010000545.1:0-5192 GCA_049589015.1 Phormidium sp.
CGTCAGTACCGACCCAGATGGCCGCCTTCGCCATCGGTATTCCTCCCGATATCTACGCATTCCACCGCTACACCGGGAATTCTGCCATCCCCTATCGGACTCAAGTCGAGCAGTTTCCAACGACCCCTCCCAGTTAAGCCAGGAGATTTTACGCCAGACTTTCTCAACCGCCTGCGTGCGCTTTACGCCCAGTAATTCCGGATAACGCTCGTCACCTACGTATTACCGCGGCTGCTGGCACGTAGTTAGCCGTGACTTATTCGCAGGGTACCGTCCTTCCTCTTCCCCCACAAAAGGAGTTTACAACCCGAAGGCCGTCATCCTCCACGCGGCGTTGCTGGGTCAGGGTTCCCCCCATTGCCCAATATTCCTCACTGCTGCCCCCCGTAGGAGTCGGGACCGTGTCTCAGTTCCCGTGTGGCTGATCGTCCTCTCAGACCAGCTACCGATCATCGCCTTGGTAGGCCTTTACCCCACCAACTAGCTAATCGGACGCAGGCCCCTCTCGAAGCACCAGAGTTTTCGCAAGCAAAGCTCCCGCTTTACTCACCTTATGCGGTATTAGCAGCCGTTTCCAACTGTTATCCCCCACTCCGAGGCAGGTCACCTACGTGTTACTCACCCGTTCGCCACTTTCAGGAGATTGCTCCCCCTCACGTTCGACTTGCATGTGTTAAGCACGCCGCCAGCGTTCATCCTGAGCCAGGATCAAACTCTCCATTTGATTTCTCTTGACTCTTCTAGTTTTCAGTTTCCTAAAAACTACTTTATTTTTTTTTGACGAGCTTGGCTTTTTTTGGCTTTCAAACTATAATTTTTTCTAGGTTCGGGCGCGTTTCGAGTGCTTCACTTTCGCTCGGCTTCCTCTCGACCGCTTTACTAATCTACCAATCCTCTTCGGCTTTGTCAAGCTTTTGATTAAACTTTTTTGGGGAAGGTTCAGAAGTCTTTACTCACAAGGGTTTCAATGTTAAGTCAACCTCCGAATTCGCTAAGGCATTAGGCTGGAACCTGAATTTTTTGATTACCTGCTAGGCCAAAGGCATTATGAATTATCTGTAGGGCGGTTACTCCTTGGTCTTGGGCGACTACGCAACTGAGTTTAATTTCTGAGGTGGCAATCATTTGGATGTTGATTTGGTTTTTGGCTAGGGCTTCAAACATTTGGGCGGCGACTCCGGGTTGTCCTTCCATTGCTGTGCCTACGGCGCTGACTTTGGCGATCGCATAATCCACCACAATCTCCCCGCAACCCCATTCAGTCACAACTTCTTGTAAAGTAGCTTTGGCTGATTCGGCATCGCCTCGATGCACGGTAAAGGCTATATCTCGGCGGGGAAGTCCGTCTATAATTCGACAGCGTTGGGACTGAATAATCATATCCACACTTATATTTTTGCTGGCGAGTTGGTTAAATAAGCGTGCTGCCATGCCTGGTCGATCGGGAATGTGTCGAATGGCTATGCGTGCTTGATTCAGATCTAGGGCAACTCCTCGCACTGGTGGTAAGGGGTTTTCGGCGGTATTTTCTTGGGTGACTACTTTTCTGTTGATCCATGCTGGAGAAGTGTTTACATCAAAGGTTTTGCAGAGAGCAGAGATTGCCCGATCGCATTGCCCCACCTCTACTACACAACTGACTTTCACCTCTGAAGTAGAAATCATCAAGATATTGATCTCCGCCTCTGCTAGAGTAGCGAACATTTCGGCTGCAATTCCGGGTCGTCCAATCATGCCTGCACCAGCTATACTGACTTTGGCGATTTGCTGATCTACCATGACTTCTGCTTCGTCTGGGGCGGGTGTAGGATGAGTGCGTAAGACGGGTGCGATCGCAGCTGTTACGGCTTCAGCTTTTTTCACTACATTTTTGCTGACGGTGAAGGCAATATCATTACTGTTACCTTCGTGAATCGACTGAATAATCAAGTCAACATCTAAATCTTGGTGGGCTATTTCGCCAAACAAACGCGCTGCTACGCCTGGACGATCGGGTACACGCAACAACCCTACTTTTGCTTGATCGGTATCAAACTCTACGGCATCAACAGCTTTTACCAGTTCTAAACCTTCTAAAGAACGAGCTTGGTATGCTGGAGAAACTACCTTTGTACCTGGCTCATCTGTCCAACTCGATCGCACTACTAAAGGTACGCCATAGTTCCGGGCAATTTCTACTGCACGGGGATGCAAAACTTTTGCGCCCAAGCTAGCTAACTCCAACATCTCATCGCTGGTGATTTCTGTCATTAGCTGGGCATCGGGTACTAAGCGGGGGTCTGCTGTTAAAATGCCGGGAACATCTGTATAAATTTCGCAAAAGTCAGCCCGCAAAGCTGCTGCTAAGGCTACGGCAGAAGTATCCGATCCGCCACGTCCCAAAGTGGTAATTTCCAAGTCTGCCACACTGGTAATGCCTTGGAATCCTGCCACTACTACCACTTTACCTTCTTCTAAATGCCGCGAAAGTCTTTCGGTTTCAATTCGCAATATTCGGGCGCGGGTGTGTTGTGCTTCGGTGACTATTCCTACTTGAGCACCTGTGAGCGAGATTGCTGGTTGCCCCATCTCCTGCAATGCCATACTGAGAAGGGCAATGGAGACTTGCTCGCCTGTGGAAAGGAGCATATCCATTTCCCGACGACTAGGGTTAGTGGAAATTTCATTGGCTAGTTTAACTAAACCATCGGTGGTTTTTCCCATTGCTGAGACTACTACTACCACCGAATTACCAGCTTTAGATGTATCTATAACTCGTTGGGCTACTGCTTTGATGCGTTCAACTGAGCCAACTGATGTGCCGCCGTACTTCTGGACAATTAGAGCCATGACCGATTTTCCCCTTGAGCCTCTGGTTATTTTTGACCCGTTGAAGAGGGATTTTTAGAGGCATTATATTATGTAATGAACTTTTTGAATTTATCAGAATTTGGTAGGAAGATCAGTTAAAGTTTACACTCCTTTATTAGGATATGCAGAATCAGCGTTATGTAGCATAAGTAGCAAATTAGTTATTAGTTTAGACTCTTTAATATGTCTTTAGCTGCAAACAATCTATTTTATAGAACTTATTAGTAGGTTGTAATTATGGTAAAATTATACTTATTATTAATGGGATAAATTCGGCAATTACTCGATGCGTCTAACAAATTAATCTAGAATATAACAAAGATTATTTGGAGATATACTAAAATGTTGGTCAGTCAAAATAACGTTTATATTTCACACGAGAACTATCTAAAAGGCGAGGAAATCAGCCCCGTCAGACATGAGTACATTAGAGGAGAGGTTTATGCAATGGCTGGAGGTACTCAAGCTCATAACACTATAACTGGTAACATTTTTGCTTTGTTGAGAAATCATGTGCGGGGAAGTGGATGTCGAGCTTTTGTAGAAAACATCAAGGTTTTGATAGAAGCAGCTGATGTGTATTATTATCCCGATGTGATAGTAACTTGCGATGAAAGGGATAAAAATTTATCTGAATCTTTCATTCGTTATCCGAGTTTAGTTATAGAAGTATTGTCGGATAATACAGAAGCTTTCGATCGCGGAAATAAGTTTGCTGATTACCAACAAATTGAAACTTTACAAGAATATGTGTTAGTTTCGCAAAAGCGGCAAAGAGTAGAATGTTTTCGTCGCAATGCTGAAAGACGTTGGGAATTATATACTTTTGTTCAAGGGGAGGAGATTCAGTTAGCTAGCATAAATTTTAGTGTTGATATTTCGGCTTTGTATGAAGATGTAGCAGAATTGAGTTAAGATGCTAATAAGCTGAGTAATTTTCCCTGAGTTTGAATAGTCAATCTAAAGATCAATCTCTAAAAATATGCCAAAATACCTAACTATTAACGAAGCACAAGAAAAGCTACCAGAATTACCGGATCAGTTGGCAGATGAACTAGCAATTATCACTAAGGACGGTAAGCCTGTAATGATTGCTATGAGTTTAGAACAGTTTGAATCTTTGTTGGAAACTTTGGAAATTGTTTCCGATCGAGAATTTATGACTCAGTTGCGAGAAGGTATTCGACAAGCAGAGGCGGGAGAAACTATTAGCTTAGAAGAGTTAAAGGCAGAGTTAGGATTTTGAGAGCATTGGAAAAATGGAATCTGTTGTGGAATACAATGTTATTCTAACTATTCAAGCAAGACAGCTATTTGCTGAGATTAAAGACCGTCGGGAACAAGAATTAATTTTGGCAAAATTAGCAAAACTTAAGCATGATCCTGATAAGCAAGGTAAAGCTTTATCAGAAGATTTAATAGGCTATCGTAGTGTCCGCGCTGTTGGTCAAAGATACCGTATCGTGTATCAAATTATAGAAGATCAGGTGTTAGTTATGGTGGTAGGAATAGGAAGACGTAAAGAGGGAGATAGAAAAGATGTGTACACAGTTACAAAGAAATTATTAGGGGATATTATGCTGGAGTCGCAGAAAGAAGAGGAGTAATTAATAATTTATTTAGCGAATGCTGTTTTAATCTTTCGCTTGACTCAATGTTTCTAAAAATTCCTGTACAACTCGACACGATAGAAGCGATTCACAATACACAAGTTTAGCGAATTCCTTTCCCAGTGTTGGTTATTTCGGTGCCAAAAACTCTTACGGAGCATGGGGTTGTTCAGGAACGCTTATTGGCTCTAGCTATGTGTTAACCGCAGCCCACTGTATTGAAACAAACAATCAATTTTTGACAAGCGGTACTTTTTCCGTTGGGGGTGGTAATTATTCAGTCAAGTCTTGGAGTTGGCTTTCAAACTGGAATGGAGATTTGTCAGTAGGCAATGATATTGCTGTTTTACAACTTTTCAATCCAGTTTCCAACATTCAACCAGCCACTCTTTATTCCGATTTTAATGAAGACTCAAAAGTAGGAACATACATTGGTTTTGGTGCTACAGGAAACGGTTTAACAGGTGCATACCTACCAGGAGGTACTAAACGCGCAGGTCAAAATATAATTAACCTGGGAAGCAAGTACGGAAATTCTAACAACCTTCTCTTATCTGATTTTAGCGTTCCATCTTCTGTAAACATATTTGAAATTCAAAATATAGGGGGACAATGCCTAGACGTTCAATGGGGTGAAATATCTAAGATGGGAACTCCTACATGGCTTTGGGAGTGTAACAAGACTAATGCACAAAAATGGTACAGAGATGGATCTCAAATAAAGACTATAGG
>JBAVZX010000546.1:0-4067 GCA_049589015.1 Phormidium sp.
GTTTTGGACACCTCTTTAACTAGTGATTCCATACCATGAAGGGCTATATTGGCGAGTAATGGTGAGATTACTCCACCTTGAGGGGTTCCCTCAGATGTAACCGTTAATGTTCCCTCATCTATCGCTCCCGCTTTTAACCATGCTTTGATTTGTTTTCTCATGGTGGGGAACGTATTTAGTTTGGATAGAAGAACCTGATGATTGATTCTATCGAAGCATTTTTCTATGTCAGCATCTAGCACGTACTTCGGCATTTTGTTGATGCTGAGATATATTTGTCCGATAGCGTCGTGGCATGAGCGCCCTGGTCTGAAACCATAGCTGTTTGGCTCAAAATGAGCCTCCCATTCTGGTTCCAACGCTAGTTTTACTAGTGCCTGCAATGCACGGTCATGTATGGTAGGTATACCCAAGGGTCGTTTTTCTTCTCTTCCCGGTTTGGGTATCCAAGTCCGTCGTGCTGGCTTGGATTTTTGCGTTAATCTCAGGTTATTTGTCAGTTTTATACGGGCTTCTGGGGACAGGTTTTTCTTTCCGTCCACTCCTGCCGTTTTCTTCCCCTGATTATCCTGAGTGACCCTTCTTACCGCCAGACATTTTGCTGACCAAGACTTCATCAGCGTTTTCTGGAGTCTGCGTTGTACTCTGACATCACCACGCTGCGCGGCTCGGTAAATCCGTTTTTGCAACTTGTAAACACGCTTTTCTATTCCTATCCAAGGTAGTTTTTTCCATTCTTCATGGACTACCCCTTTGAAGGTAGGAATATCGTATTTCCATTCCATCCTGAAACTTAGTTCGGCTTTAGACATATTTATTGCTACTTACTGTCTTACCATCCGAATCAACGTGCCTACGTCAGCTTACCTCCTGCATTACCAGGAGTTTTTGCTTCTTAGGCAATCCCGCTCAATATGCCTTACGCCTGAGTGACTGCTTATGGTATTGACCGCCATAAGAGAACATATTGAGTTATTTCGTTCCTAGCTACCGTTTGTCGTTAGTTTTAGGTTCTTCCTTTCCGCCGAGGTAATTTTGGATGCAGTCTTAATGAATTGTAGAGTTCATCAAGCTTTTAGCATTTACTTTGTGAATAAATACTCCATTTACCTTTCCCTTTTGGGCAAGCCAATAACCTGCGTAGGCTTGATTCAATAGTGACGACGGTTCTGTAAGAAGTTCGCTTTCTAACCATTACTAACTGTACGTGACGAGTTTATCGGTCAGGTTCCGATATATCGCCTTACTTTCCCAGCTTTCCTAGTTTGATACTCAGTCTCCCCAAGATGGGATATGTTTTCATCGCCTGCATCTGGCGAGAGTGGAATTTCACCACTACGGTATCTAAGTTGTTAAAGGTTTATTTCAGTCGCTACGATTGACTGAGAGCCTTTACCCTGCTTACACTTCTGGTCATTGACCTTCCATTTTTACAGGAACGAATCGCACCACAAACTTTAGACTAACAGAACTAAGCTGTTACGCATCTAAATTAATTATTGAGGTCGCAGGGGATCTCTTGAGCAAGAGAGAGGGTTAGAGGAGCTTTTTCTGTTTCCCAATAATCAAATTTAAATGCCGAACAGCTGTCCCTAGTTCCTAGCCCCCTCTCACCTTAACGATGAGCAAAGAAAAATAGTGTAATTTTAGGTCAGAGCGATCGCGCAAATCATGATAAATTACTTGTTCAGATGTAGTTGCCCGTTCTACCACATAGCTATACTGCAACAAATCTCTTTGCTGTAACATTTGCCAAACCTGCGGATAAACTGAACTTACCTTCATCAAAACCACCACATCCGCCCAGTTTAAAACCGCTTCTAACTCTTCTACCCGATACAGAGCAGGTAAAATCACCAAACGTTGATCTCGTATTGTTAAAGGTAGTCCCAAAGCTGCCGCTGCTGCCATTGGCGAAGCAACTCCCGGTACTGTCTGCACTCTTACTTCTGGATGTTGCTGCTGCAAAGTTGCCCCTAAATAAGTAAAAGTGCTGTAAAAACTAATATCTCCCTCACAGACAAAGGCGACATCCTCACCCCGTTGCAAATATAACCACACCTGCTGCGCCGCCAGTTGCCATGCAGAATTTAACACCGCCTCATCCTGTAGATAGGGAAACTGTAAAGCTAACTGCACCTGATCGGATTCTAGCCATTGGGAAACAATGCCCTGCGCTATTCCCCGTTTGCCGCCAATTCCAGCCGGAAAAGCTACAACTGGTACACTTTTGAGTAAATGTAATCCTTTCAGGGTGATTAATTCTGGATCTCCTGGGCCTACACTAATTCCGTAGAGAGTGCCTGTTTGCACGATGATTGACAAATTTTTGGCTAACTGTTTACTCTTTCTAAGGTAACAAAGGGTTTTTCAGATCATGTATCCTTAAATAGTAAGACAGCTAAGTAAAAATACTAATATTAAATTTACCTAGCAGGCATAAAATTTTACTATGAGTGGAATAATCGACTATTGTTTAAAATATTTTCCGAAACAACTTTGGGTACTTACCCAAGCGGGTACTGAGGTGACAGAAATATTTGTTCCCGATTCCCTGTGAAGAAGTTGTCTTCCCTCACCAAAATGTCCCCCTGTCTTACCGATAGCCAAAACTTTGGCAGTAAAATCCTGAAATTCAAGCTATTAAAACCAAAATGCCCTTACCTACTGTTATTTTACCTGGATATCTTGAAGGTGCAACTGCTTACATCCCCTTAGAGAAAAGCTTACAAGCACTTGGTTTCCCTACGGTAACAGTACCATTGCGAAAAAGAGACTGGTTGCCAACGGTGGGAGGTCGATCGATGGTACCAATTTTGCGAATACTCGATCGCACTGTCAAACAAACATTAAAGCAGCATAACGCCCCTCAAATTAACTTAATTGGACACTCAGCAGGCGGATGGATTTCCCGAATTTACATCGGAGAAAAACCATACACTATTCACGGCGATCTCATCGAGTCAGAGCAACTTTGGGATGCTCATTCTGATATCGCCACACTCATAACTTTGGGAACTCCCCATATTAGTTTAGAACGTTGGACAAAACGTAATTTAGATTTTGTCAAAGTGAACTATCCAGGAGCGTTTTATCCCGAAATTCGTTATGTTTGTGTCGCTGGAAAATCTATTTTCGGCACCAGAAAAAAAGGTAGTTGGTTAGCATTTAATAGCTATCAAATTACCTGTGGTAACGGGGAAACTTGGGGAGATGGAATTACACCGATTGAAGCAGCACATCTAGAAGGCGCAGAAAATCTCATTATTGAGGGAGTAAGACATTCTCCTAAATCACCTGGACTTTGGTATGGTTCTCCCGAAATTTTGCCGCTTTGGGCAAAATATTTAGTTTAATTGGTCATTTAAGCTTTTTCTAAATAAGGTTCTCGTGCTGGATAAGGAATTGGCACTTCTTCAACTTTAGGTAATTTCTCTAAAGTTAAAGGAGACGAAGGAGTAGCACCAGATAAACGTTTGAGTAAATTCGGACGCAAATCGTGTAATAGATAGATAATGCGATCGCCAATCTGCCATTCTTCCGCCGCCGGAACTATCACCAAACGTTCATCTCTTTCCATTAACAAAGGCACAAATTCCCCCGAATGAATTAACGCTTGCAAATGTGCTTGTTGAAAAGCAAACCCTTCTTCCTTTAACTCAGTTTTCCCCAACTTCACCTTGCCATCATTGAGATATTCATTCCAAGTTTTAATTTGTAAATGTGGCACAAAAGCTTGCTGAATTTTCTTACTATTATTGGGATTGAGAGGATCGCGAGGAAATACAGCTAACACCCTCGGTGGGGAAAACTCTTCAACTGCTCTTTGAGCTAACACTAAATTTACTTCCCCATTATTAGTCATAGAAATAAAGGTTCCCGCCGCAGCTAAACCTGCATCTTCTAAAACCTTAGTATCTAAAGCACTACTTAAAAAAACCCGCAAATTTTCCTGTTCTGCTACTTTACAAGCTTCCGGGTCAGTATCAATCAAAACTGCTGACTCGCCTCGTTCTTGGAATATCCGCGCAATCAACCTTCCCAAGGTATGAGAACCGACAATAATC
>JBAVZX010000547.1:0-4037 GCA_049589015.1 Phormidium sp.
TCAAAAAAGATTCCTGTTGTTGTAAAAAGGTAGTGATTTGTTTTTGCTGTTCTCGAAGTGCAGGATAAAAGCTTTCTCCTAAACTGGTAACAGTAGCAATTAACTCTTCAATAAAAGGATGCTCAATGCCTAAAAGTTGTGCGTGTAATACCACACGAATCATCCATATTTCAATTTGATTATAGATTGGCTTCGGCCAGCTTTGTGGTGGTTTAGTAATATAATCAGCACTCAAATGAACTGCTGCACGAATTTGATCGGCTATTATTTTCAGGTTAATCTTAGTCCAATTATCTGCTTGCTGGTAATCGACAACAGCTATTGCTGCCAGAGTTTGAATTATCGGAAATAAAAGGTCTGTCTCATATAAGCTAGATACTTGTTGCAGTATCATTGCTAGCTGTTCTACGTTCATCCCGGCATCAATATAACTCATCGGCAGCCCCACAGATTGATTTGTGTCTGGCCCGGATTCAAATTCCATCCATTCCATCGATACGAGACTGTAAAAGCTGAGAAATCGGAAATCTTCGTCTGGGAGGAGGTAATGAAGGGTGTCTGGGCGATCGTAGTATTCTCGCTCTTTAGGTTGGTATTGAATATCGGCAAGTGATTCTATCGAGTGATATCCTTGTTCTGGGTAACGATCGTAGTGAATGCGTGTGCAATGACCGCTTGGACCATCAGGACGAATGCGCCAGAAATTTTGTTGACTAAAAACAATTTGTTGTTTGGGTATGCCAATTCGATCGCGCCAGAAGGCAAAGGTTGCCAAATCATTTGGATGTACACTCACTACCAACCGCGATTGGGGGAGTTGATAGATTTCTGTACAAAGTTCCCAAGCCCAAGTTAATGCTTGTGGTTGAGAGTAGTTACCCCAATTACCCAACATCTCGAAAAAAGTCAGATGGCGCTGGGTAAGAACTGTCAAATTTGGAGAAATATGCTTCTGTAAAATCGTAGAATGAGTTGATGGCGAGTATCGCTGTCCCAGAGAAATTGGGTGAAATGGTAAAGTCCACAAATTGCTTTGCCGCATTAAATTGGGAGGTTTAGCAATTAAAGGCACTGTAGGAACAATCTGATGACCCTTAGCAGCATAGAAGGAAAGAAATTGTTGGCGAATTTGGTTGCTATTCATGGGAAAGAAGATGAACGGATTGAATCGCAAAATTTTCCAGAGTTGGATTTGACTGCATCGCAGATTTTTCGAGCAGGTCAATGAGCAATTTTCTTCAAATTTTAAAGTTGTACCGAACGTTGGTCACATAGTCGTAATGCTCTCACGACTAACCAATATAATTGCAAATATTCCATTTGGTTTAGAGAAAACCTTTTGAGGTCTAATTCTCTAATTGGATAACAGTTTTGATTTAGATTTGGTGCTTCTGTTGATAGAGGTAAGGTTTTGGATAACCAACGAGTCAGACTGCGCCAACTGGTTGCGATCGCATTTTGTGCTTCTGGATGTAATTGAATATCTCCGATTTTCCGAATCTCTTTAATTTCCCAACCTTTAGCCCAAGCAGAATGATGTCTTCCTGCTGCTAAAATCACTGTGTATATAATACCGAAAATCTGTTGATTATCAGCATTAAACTCATTTTGTAATAAAGGAAATAGAGATTGTTGTAAAATGTATTGTGCTAAGAAAGCACTTTCAACAGCATGGTTAGGTCGTTTGTGTTTGGCTTCATAAGCTTTGAGAGCTTGTTTCTGTTCCTCATCTTCTGGGTTATAGTCTGTGTGTGCTAGTAAATGTGATTTAGGTGGTTTACCTTTGAAGTTAGAATATGCGATCGCTTGCCATCCCCTCATAACTGCTTGCCATTTTATTTGTAGTTTCCCTAAATCATGAGTAAAGACTGCTAATAATACCAAATATTCAAACAGTTCTTCTGCTTGGGTTGTGGTTAATTGAGTCAAAATCTTCTGCTGAATAAATCGTCCACCAGTATTTAGTAACTCATCCCGAACGCTACCATATTCAGTTTTTACCCAAATCCCATTTTTAAAACTAATTGTCGAGAAAGATTTCCACCAGCATTTCCACATACAGCCTAAATGTCCAACATAAGTATCCATCTGGTACTGATATTCACTAACCGCTTGTTTTGGTGGTTTATTAGGAGAAATAAAGTTATTACCTTCAATATTTACTCCGATGAGTAAACCAATCTCTTCGTCATAGTAGACGTAGCGAGGATTAACTAAAATTTGCCAGCTATTTACTAAGTCTGTTTGGGAACGAACGGCGATACAAACAGGTTGATTGTAAGTTTCAGCATCTTTTCCTTTTGGTGCTTCAATCCGCTTAAATATCCAATCAATTTGGTATTCCAAATTTTGGACTTCGCGCCAAACTTTTAATAAAGTAGTGATGGGTACGGAAAAGGCTAATAGTTTTTTGGGATTTATTTGTTGATTATCATCAAAATCAATGAAAGTTGGTTCATTCCAAATAAATACACTGCGGTTATCTACATGGCGAATTAAGTCATCAGCAACTGAGCGATCGCCTGTGAAGATAGCATCATTAAACTTTCTTTCAAATTCAGCAGCGTCATTTTTCCTCCGTTCTGCTTGTAGGGAATCTGCGGTTATATGTACCTGATTAATCCATGATTGTTCGGTGTTAAAATCAACTTGCTGATTAACTTGTTCTGATTGTGTATGTGCTTCTAAAACTTGCCAAGTTAACTCACAAAGTTCTCGCTGATAAGGTAAAAAGCTTTTCTTCTGTTCTGTTGGTTCTTCTGCAAAATCGCGATCGCCTAATTCCCCGTTTTCGGGATTAATCTGAATACTCCAATAAACGCAAACTTCACCTTTCTCACCTTTAAATCTGGCACATCTTCCAGCCCTTTGTAATAGTGAATTCATCGGACATAACTCTGTGTGCATGATTTCACAAGTGATGTTGAGTCCGGCTTCTATTACTTGAGTAGCTATCAAAATATGACAATAACCATCAGGTTGCCATTGCTCAGAGAACACAGTTTTAATATCAGCTTCTTTTTGAGCACGATGTTCTGGCAAAAAGCGAGAATGAAGTAAGGTAATTTTTAAGTTACCTTCAAAGTTAAGCGCATCTAAATCGCGAAATAAACCTTGAGCTTGCGATACAGTGTTACAAATAACAATCACCCGCTGGCGCTGATTTTGTTGAATGTCATCGAGGATAACTTCAGCTGTTAAAGGAGTGGCTATGGCTCTAAAAGTGCGGTGACGGTTGCCTTCAATTGCCGCTAAATCTGTTTGGCTAACTTCAATAATTTCCACGATCTATTACCTCTTTAATTTGCTGAGATAGTTCATCAGTTAAGGTGGCAGTCATTAATAAGAATGGTGTAATTCCTTTGACTTGCTGTAAGACTTTCAAGACGGTGGTAAATGAGCGTTCTGGATCTAGTAAGTGCAATTCGTCAAAGACTAGATAGGAGGCAAAGATTGCTCCAGCGTTGACGTTAGCAGAACCGCGACCTACAGAGTAAGGAATGTTGAGAAAACTGCTTAACATTTGGTCGATCGTACAGAAGATAATATCGCCTTCAAAACGTGGATCTTCTGGGTTTTCTCCGGTTTGCAATGTGACTGTTAAAGGTCGAGGTAAAGGATAGTGTTTTGACCAATTTTCGACGAGAATTTCTGTTCTTTGACGCAAGCTATTGGCGAGGGTGCGTAAAGGAACGACGTAGATTAATTTGTTGGGGAAGTTCAGTTGTATAGGTTTGGCGAAGAGGAAGGGTGCGATCGCAGTTTCCGTTTTCCCTGACCCCGTAGGTGCGCGGAGGAGGATGTCTTGGCGGTTGAGGAGTTTTGCGATCGTTTGGAGTTGAAATTGACGCGGTTGGTGTCCTGTGAGAGCGTGGAAGTAGCAGTCAATAGTCATAGAAAGTAGTCATAAAATAGATAAAATATAAGAAGGAAGCGATCAAATTTAGAGATGAGATCCTAACTGATCTATTACATAATCATTCCCTTGAAAATGCCCATACAATCGTTTTGCATCACGATCTGACCAAGCATCACAC
>JBAVZX010000548.1:0-5543 GCA_049589015.1 Phormidium sp.
ATCTAGATTTGGCTTGAGAGGCATCTGAATCAGATTTTTTTTCCACTGGATAAACAGCTACCCATTCTAAAACACTCGTCGGAGCCGAAAGAGCAATTACAGCCTCCGGCGCAGGACTTTGACTTAGATTCACTGACTCCACACGCCCCACAGGTAATCCTGAAGGAAATAGCTCACTAGCTGATGAAGTAGTCACCACATCACCACGGCGGACATCGGGAACTCGCTCAAAAAACTGCATTACCGCCTTGTTTCCTGATGTACCCCGCATCACACCCATAAAACGGCTGCGGTTGATCATCACACCCACACGACTGCTAGGGTCGGTAATCAACAGCACCCGGCTAGTATGATCAGTTACACTACTGATCCTACCGACCAAACCCCCCGGAGCAGTAACGACAAAATCCTCTTTGATCCCATCCTGACTTCCCCGACCGAGAGTAATTTGTTGCCACCAATGATTCGCACTGCGACCTACAATCGGAGCCGCTAGAGCCTGCTTCTTATTTTCGGATACATAACCCAAAAGTTCCCGCAGTTTTTGATTTTCGATTTCGACTTGTTGTAACTTAGCCTCCATTTCCCAAGTTTTGGCATTAGTTAAAACTTCTTGCTTACTTGGATTAGATTGAAACGGACGAGTAAGCAACTGATAGACCTCAAATAAGCTTCCTCCCTGAGTTTGCCGCGCAAACCAAGCTGTACTAATTACCAAGCCTATCAGTGCCACTTGCAACCAATTCCGATCCCACCAACGGCGTAACGTATCCATAGACAGTAGTCTTTTTTCTGTTTCGACGTGCTGATTATAAATTGCGAGAGCGGCCACTAAATACGCGATCGAGTTGTTTGATATTTTCTAGCACTCGTCCAGTACCTAAAACCACACAACTCAAAGGATCAGCTGCCACATGAACCACAATTCCTGTTTCATGACTGATTAAAGTATCCAAACCCCTGAGCAAAGCCCCACCCCCAGCTAGCATAATGCCCCTGTCAATAATATCTGCCGCTAGTTCGGGAGGTGTTCTTTCTAAAGTCCGCTTCACTGCTTCCACAATTACCGCCAAAGGTTCAGACATACTTTCCCGAATTTCTGGCCCCTTAATTGTCACAGTTCTCGGCAACCCAGAGAGTAGATGTAAACCCCTGACTTCCATCATTGAATCTTCATCAGCAATTGTAGGATAAGCTGAAGCAATTTGAATTTTAATTTCTTCTGCCGTCCTTTCCCCAATCACCAAATTATGCACCTTCTTCATGTACTGAACAATCGAATCATTCAGTTCATCTCCAGCTACACGCACCGACTCACTCAGCACCGTGCCTTGTAAACTCAACACAGCCACTTCCGTAGTCCCACCACCAATATCGATAATCATGTTACCTGTAGGTTCAGCCACAGGTAGCCCCGCACCAATAGCCGCTGCCACTGGCTCATCAATTAAGCGCACGTCTCTAGCGCCTGCTTGCAGCGCGGCATCCATTACCGCCCGTCGTTCAACTCCAGTTACGCCACTGGGAATCCCAATCACAATTCGCGGTTGTACCAATGCTTGACCTTCATGCACCCGCCGGATAAAGTGCTTCAGCATTAACTCAGCACTATCAAAATCAGCAATTACCCCATCACGCAGCGGACGCAATGCCACTACGTTACCTGGGCATCTTCCCAACATTTTTTTGGCTTCTTCCCCCACCGCCAATGCTTCGCCTGTATCTTTGTCAATGGCGACCACTGAAGGTTCTTGAAGAACTATGCCTTTACCAGACACATACACTAATGTATTTGCGGTACCGAGGTCGATACCCATGTCACGAGATATGGATAAGCGATTAAAAAGACCCACGCGCTTTATGCCCCCAAATTAAGAGATGCTTTTTGTAGGACTGTAACCTAACCGTGCAGGATTTTATTATGTTTTCTATCCTGCGTCTAGTCAAAATCGAAATATTTCTTTTCGGTAGATGCCACCTGAAATTTGCATTGTACCCTCAATTAGCTAAAGTAGTTGACGCTCCCCACCCTATAGAGGATTTCCCTAGATTTTTTCAAGCGGTCTTACGGCAGATTTAGATAAAATAAGTACAGCTGTACTGGTAATTAAATATGACTCTCAATGTTGTAACTTTAGTCGGTCGTGTCGGCGGAGATCCTGACCTTAAATATTTTGAGTCGGGTAGTGTTGTTTGTAAATGTACCCTGGCGGTGAACCGTCGCGGTCGTGATGAAGAACCTGATTGGTTTAATTTGGGTGTGACCCGTTAGCTAGAAACCGCATCCAAACATGGATACGGGGGATTAGCTGCAAGGAAAATGGAATCAAAGCCAGAACCTTGACAACTGAATGTCCATATTGGTGAGCCGATTCAATCGGCAAGTCCAATCCTCTAGGATGCAAGAGTGAAAGCATCTCTCCCCATTACCTGAGACTAGCAATCTTGCGTAATGACAGCCGGGAAGAAACGGAGGTAACTTCAAACCTAATGGAGAATCCCTTCTAGCAGGAGGATATGGGTAGCAAACGCGAAGGTATGTAACCGTCGTTAACCAGAACCAGCGAAACAGGTTGATACGCTGGAGCCAAAAGGCAAGAGGTTAAGAAGTCAATGTCTAAGTAATTGACCTAAAAGGATTGTTCATCGATTGGGAACAATCTGCATCCCAAATAACCTCGGCGGATAGTACCACCCTAAACCCTCAAACCAATGGACATTCGGAACGTGGAGCCTCTGACATCTCTTGGGCACTCGATCGATCGCTCAAGAAGGTAGCTAACCGCAAGGTGTCAGAAAGGCGAGGATTGGGACAACAAGCAAAAGCCTAACCGTAATGGTTATGGATAAGCCCATAGTCCCACGATGACTTGGAGATAGAATCATGAGTAGCAATGAAAATGTCTAAAACGAGTGTCAAGACTACGGTGGAATGGGAAACTCTCAACTGGCGTAAGTTAGAAAGAGCAGTAACCAAGTTGCAAAAAAGAATCTATCGAGCCTCTCAACGTGGTGATGTAAAAGCCGTTAAAAAGCTTCAGAAGACTCTCATGCGCTCATGGTCAGCGCAATGTATAGCCGTCCGTAAGGTCACTCAGGATAATAAAGGCAAGAACACAGCCGGAGTGGATAAAGTTAAATCTCTTAATCCCCAACAGAGGCTTAATTTAGCCAAAAACCTGAAAATTGACCACAAAGCGAGTGCGCTCAGAAGGATATGGATACCTAAGCCAGGACGTGACGAAAAACGACCACTGGGAATACCTACCATCAAAGATAGATCCAAGCAGGCACTAGCCAAAATGGTACTAGAACCAGAGTGGGAAGCAAAATTTGAAGAAACCAGCTATGGTTTCAGACCAGGACGATCCGCGCACGATGCTATTGAACATATATTCATAAGCATTGGACAAAGTTCAAAGTATGTGCTAGACGCGGATATAGCAAAATGCTTCGACCAAATCAACCACCAAGAACTTCTCAGGAAAATTAACACCTTTCCGACAATGAGGAGGCAAATTAAAGCCTGGTTGAAATCTGGAGTAATGGATGGAGGAGAACTATTCCCCACCAACGAAGGAACGCCTCAAGGAGGAGTTATATCACCCTTGTTAGCGAATATAGCCCTTCACGGCATGATGCAGGACATTGAAAGCCAATATCCTAAAACTAAAAGGGTAAATGGTAAATCAACGAACTGGAAACCATGTATCGTTCGGTATGGGGATGATTTTGTGGTCATCCATCCAGATAGACCAACAATTATGGAGATTAAAGGAAAAATCTCCGAGTGGCTCAAGCCAATAGGTCTAACTCTGAAGGATGAAAAAACCAGAGTGTGTCACAGCCTGAACAAATCAATAGATGAAGAGCCTGGATTTGATTTCCTGGGTTTTAACATCAAGCAATATCCTGACAACAATACACATCTTGGCTTCAAAACGATAATTCAACCTAGTGAAAAGAGCGTCAGACAGCACGTTCAGGAACTACGGGAAATTGTCAAGGCACACAAAAGTGCTAAAACGGTAGACCTAATCAAAAAGCTTAACCCTGTAATAAGGGGATGGGCAAACTACTACAGGACGGTATGCAGTTCTCTAACCTTCAAAAGGGTGCATCATGACTTGTATATGATGCTCACACAATGGGGTAATAGGAGAACTGGTAAATACGACAAAACCTACCAAATGTATTGGCATGAAGTAAACGGTGCGAAAGTATTTGCCAGTAACTCTCCAAAGGGAGGAGAACCAATGATGCTCCATACTCATAATCAGTACCGCATAAAAAGACATATTAAAGTCAAAGGCGGTAGCAGCCTATACGACGGCAACTGGGCATACTGGGGCGAAAGACTGAGGAACCTACGGGGGTACCAATGAGAGTTCAAAAACTTCTGAAGAGGCAAAACAGCAAATGCAATTTATGTGGATTACCCTTCAAGCCAGAAGATAAAGGGGAAGTCGATCGCATAATCCCTCGATCAGATGGTGGGAAAGACCAATATAGTAATCTACAACTAATTCATCTGCACTGTCATCACGCCAAAACTGGAAAAGAAAACCAGCAGAGGTACGCGAAAAATACCCAATGCAGCCAAGTCATTGAGGAGCCGGATGAGGTGAAAGTCTCATGTCCGGTTCTGAATCAGAGGTAAATATGGTGACATTTTTATCGACTGTAACAAATTTGGGGCAAAACCGCCGAAATTGCGGGTACTTATGTGCGTAAAGGTAGCTTAATTGGAATCACAGGCTCTCTAAAGTTTGAATACTGGCAAGATCGAGCTACTGGGGCTAATCGCTCTAAACCAGTAATCAGAGTAGATAAATTAGATTTATTAGGCTCTAAGCGAGATAATGAGGCTGGTGCTATGGGGAACTATCAAAACAACGACGAGTTTTAGAGGGACGTAGTTGCGCTTTAGCGCTAATCAGAGCGATAAAGCGCAACTACGTCCATAGAAATTAAGTCCTACTAATACCGAATTTGCAGCGTCACAGATGCTTCGACTTGCTGTTCTCCACCAATTACAGGAATAGAAAACCGATTTTCTGCCTTGTCCGTTGGTGGCGCAGCAGCAAGTGCTATCGGTGGTGGGGGTGGTGCTGCTGCACCATTAACTTGAATGTTGACTACTTCCGCTGGTTTTAAATTTAAAGCAGCTAAAACGGCGTTAGCTTGTCTTTGAGCGTCTAGAGTAGCTTCTTGTAATGCTTGTTCTTGGGCTTTGGCTATGGCACTATCTGCTGCTACAAAACTAATCCCATCAATTCTAGTTGCTCCCGCTTTTACTGCTTCATCCAGCAAATTACCCACGCGCTGGGTATCGATGCGAAAACTTACTGTATTAACTGCGGTGTATCCGACTAGACGCTGGACGTTATTTTGGTAAGAGTAGTTGGGATTGAGGCGAATGCCAGTGGTTTGGAGTTTTTCGACATTGCGCGATCGCAACAACTCTACCACCGCAGACGATCGCCGCGCCACCTCCTGCTGCACCTCCTGAGCCGTTTTCCCCTGCGCCTCCACACCCAAAC
>JBAVZX010000549.1:0-1644 GCA_049589015.1 Phormidium sp.
GAAATATTGCAAAGAACACGAGAGGTATCCTTAGCCGCATACACTCATCAAGATTTGCCATTTGAGATGTTAGTGGAGGCATTACAACCAGAAAGAAATTTGAGCTATAATCCCATATTCCAGGTGATGTTTGTTTTTCAGAATGCTCCAATATCTCAATTTGAACTTAAGGGCTTAACCGTTAATCCGATCTTTTCAAAAGAGTCGGTGGCGAAGTTCGATCTTACCTTATCAATGGAGAAAACAGATAGAGGATTGGTAGGAGTTTGGGAATATAATACAGACTTGTTCGATGGTAGTACCATTGAGCGAATGACAGGTCATTTTCTCACTTTGTTGTCTGCAATTGTTGCCAATCCTCAAGAGCGAATTTCCCAATTGTCTCTATTAACTGAAGTTGAACAACAGCAATTAATAGAGTGGAATAGCACCTTAGTTAACTACAAAGTAGACAAATGTCTACATCAATTGTTTGAGGAACAGTGTTTGAGGACACCAGAAGCAGTAGCAGTGGTGTACGAATCACAACAATTAACCTACAGTGAATTGAACGCTCAGGCGAACCAATTGGCACATTATTTGCGATCGTTAGGAGTGGGGGCAGATGTGCTAGTAGGAATTTGTGTAGAACGTTCCTTAGAAATGGTAGTTGGACTACTAGGGATTCTTAAGGCAGGTGGAGCTTACGTTCCGCTAGACCCAGAATATCCCAAAGAGCGTTTAAATTTTATGCTCGAAGACTCTCAAGCTTCGGTGCTGCTGACTCAACAGCGACTTGTAGAAAAACTCAGTATAGGTCAAGCAAAATTGCTCTGTATGGATAGTGATTGGCAAATAATTTCTTTAGAAAGTCAAGATAATCCTATCACTGATGTTGCGCTAGATAATTTAGCTTATGTGATCTACACCTCTGGTTCTACAGGCAATCCCAAAGGTGTAGCTATGAATCACTTACCTTTGGCAAATCTCATCCTTTGGCAATTGCAAAATCTAACTATTTCTCAAGGAGCTAAAACTCTGCAATTTGCGCCGATTAGCTTTGATGTCTCCTGTCAGGAAATGTTCTCTTGTTGGTCTTCGGGAGGCACGCTGCTGTTGATTACTGAACAATTACGGCAAGAACCAGTAGCCTTATTAAGTTTACTCAAAGAACAGGCTGTAGAGAGACTGTTTCTTCCTTTTGTAGGTTTACAACAGCTAGCTGAGGTAGCGATCGATCGTAGATTAGTCTTGGATCATCTTCGGGAAATTATCACAGCTGGTGAACAGTTACAGATAACTCTGGCAATTCGTCAGTGGTTGAGCCAACTAAATTATTGTACGTTGCATAACCATTATGGACCATCAGAGAGTCATGTAGTGACTGCTTATAAACTCAGTAGTAAAGTAGAAAATTGGTCGTTATTACCACCCATCGGTCATCCAATAGCCAACGCTAAAATCTACATTCTTGACTCTAATCTTCAGCCATTACCAGTAGGAGTACCGGGAGAATTGCATATAGGTGGAGTTTCCTTGGCAAGGGGTTACTTAAACCGACCAAAATTAACAGCAGAAAAATTTATTCCTAATCCCTTTAGCAATGACCCAAATTCCCGGTTGTATAAAACTGGAGATTTAGCTCGTTACTTGCCAGATGGAAAC
>JBAVZX010000550.1:0-1761 GCA_049589015.1 Phormidium sp.
TTTATGCCAAAGCCTAAATCAATTTATCAAACTGGGAGCTAACTACTGCCTACTGTCAAATTATTGATATATTTTTAACTGCTCTGGTACTTGATAAAACTATTATTTGTATGTTTGAATTATCTAATGAACAAGATTTCAGGCAAATTTACTAAGTATTAATCTTTGAAAACAGTAATCTTCTTTACCAAGGCGCAGTTTTTTATGTAACTAAGAATAAATTCTCGAAAGTCTTTTTGCTTATAAATGTTTATTTTTAGTAACTTGACAGTTTTTTATTATTATGAGATAATTGTCAAAAATTATGGTTGATTAAAATATATACAATAAAAGATAACTAAAATTTATTAACCTTTTTTAGTAAAAACACATAGTTAAATTTTATAGATTCTTCATAATCATAATTTGGCAATTGATATGTATATTTATTTATAATTTCAGTGTTAATTTTTATAGAATATTTTACATTTAGAAATTAGCTTACCAGATTTACTAAAGCTAGAATAGCTAAAGCATCATAACTAACCTAGCTCGGTGAGTCACGATAAGTTTCCCGTGCCAAATTTTTTTATACACTCTATAAAGCTGATTGGAGCCATAAATGGAATCTACAGAAACTTCTATAGGATTGCAATATTACTGGCTGCTCCTCAAACGGCGTTGGCAACCCGCATCCTCTGTATTTATATTAGTTGTTTTCCTTTGCAGCCTAAGTGCATCATTAGAAAAACCAGTTTATGAAGCAGTAGGAAAACTTTCTCTAAAAAAGATTAGCCCTACTTCTTCTTTAACAGGGTTAGGAAAAGAAATAGGAGAATTTACTGCTATAGGAGATCAAACTAATCCCTTGAGTACAGAGGTGGAAATGATTCGATCTTTACCCATGCTCCAAAAAACCATCAATCAACTAAAATTAAAAGATCCCGGAGGAAATCCGCTAAAAATTAAAGATTTTTTAGCGAAATTGAAGGTAATGAATATTAGGGGTACAGATATACTAACAGTTTCTTACCAAGATCAAAATCCCCAAATAACCGCAGCAGTTGTGAATACATTAATTAACCTGTATATAGAAAACAATCAAACTGTGAATCGAATGGAAGCAACGGCTGCTCGTAATTTTCTGGAAAAGCAATTACCTCAAGCAGAAGCAGCTTTGCGACAAGCAGAAGTAGCTTTGCGACAATTTAAAGAACAAAATAAAGTAGTAGCATTGCAAGAAGAGGCTAGATCGGCAGTAGAAGTAATTGCTAAATTAGAAGAGCAAATTGCTCTAGCTAAGTCCCAATATGCAGATCTAAATGCTCAACAAATTTCCTTTAAACAACAGTTGCAGATGAATTCCCAAAAAGCATTAATAGCAACTTCTCTAAGCCAATCTTCCGCAGTACAGGAAGCGCTGAGAGACTATCAACAGGTAGAACGCCAGTTGGCAATGGAGGAGACGCGCTTTCAGGAAACACACCCTGTAATAGTTGATTTAATAAATAAAAAAGAAACTTTGCAGGCTTTACTAGAATCTCGAATTAAAACAGTTGTGGGTGAACAGACACAATCAAAGCAGGGAAATTTACAAATAGGAGATTTAAAACCAAAACTCATTGAAGAATTTGTAAAGGTGGAGGCAAAACGCCAAGGTTTAGCAGATCAGATTGTTGCTTTGTCAAATGTGCAAATTGCTTATAAGCAAAGAATGAATGTTTTGCCCAGGTTAGAAAAAGAACAACGAGAGCTAGAAAATAAGTTACAAGTATCACAAGC
>JBAVZX010000551.1:0-3125 GCA_049589015.1 Phormidium sp.
GACATGAAGATGCAATTTGGTCAGTTGCAATTACTCAAGATGGTAAAATGCTTGCCAGTTCCGGTTACGAAAAAACAATTCGATTATGGGATACTGAAATAGGGAAATGTTTGCGTATTCTAAAAGGACATAAAAAGGAAATTAAAACAATTGCTTTTAGCATTGATGGAAAAACTTTAGCTAGTGGTTGTTTTGCCGGAGTTGTCAAATTTTGGGAAGTGGAAACTGGGGAGTGTAAAGCAAGTGGAACAGGACATTTTAGTGCAGTGCGATCGATCGCCTTCAACTGCGATAATCAAACAGTAGCAACGGGAAACAATGACCAAATTATTAAACTATGGAATGCCAAAACCGGAAAATGTATTAAAACTTTCCAAGGATATACTAATTGGGTGTGGTCGGTAGCATTTAGTCCTAATGGTCAAAGAATTGCTAGTAGTCACTTAGACCATACAGTAAGATTGTGGGATACACAAACTGGAGAATGTCTGCAAACTTTTCGCGGACATACTGCTTGGATTTGGTCAGTAGCATTTAGTCCTGATGGTGAAACAATTGCTAGTAGTGGTGATGATGAAACTATCAGACTTTGGGATGTGAATGAAGGTGAATTACGTCAATGTTTGCAATATCCAACCCAGAAATATCAAGGAGGAATTTGGACTGTTGCTTATAGTCCTAAAGGTCGATTTTTAGCGAGTGGAGGTCAGGATAATAAAGTAAAACTTTGGAATCTTCAAACAGGCAATTATCGGTTATTAAAAGGACATCATAGTTGGATTATTGCAGTTACTTTTAGTCCGAATGGTAAAATTTTAGCAACAGGCAGTAATGACCACACAATAAAGATTTGGAATGTGACAACTGGACAATGCTTGCAAACTTTACAAGGACACACTAATAATGTTCTATCAGTTGCTTTTCATCCTGATGGAAATTTCTTAATTAGTAGCAGTGAAGATCATACTTTAAAACTTTGGAATGTTAGCACTGGAGAATGTATTAAAACATTTTTGGGGCATAGGAATTCGATATGGTCTGTGAAATTCAGTTCCAATGGTAAATTCATAGTTAGTGGCAGTTATGATTGCACTTTAAAACTTTGGGATGTTAACACAGGAAATTGTTTGCATACTTTAGAAGAACATACTGATAAAGTCACATCGGTTGCTTTCTGTCCTGACAATCAAACTATAATTAGTGGCAGTTCAGATGGCACAATTAAGTTTTGGAATGTCCAAACAGATAAATGTTTAAAAACCTTGAGAGTGCCAAGACCTTATGAAGGTATGAACATCACAGGAGTTAAAGGTTTAACTGATGGACAGCAAGAAACATTGAAAGCTTTAGGTGCAATGATTGATGAAGATAATGAATAGTAGGAATCCCAAAATGGAGTTAATAAAAATGCTATTTTTAGCATAAGAGATCTGAAAAGTATCGATAAAAAACTAAACCACTTCCATTAGCTTGTTTTGAATGTGGGTCTTGACTTGACCCACTACGAATGACTCGATCGCACCGCCTTTGAGTAGGTTTGAGTAAGTTTAGTTGAGCGGTAATGTCCTCTAGATGGGTGAAAGCGTTCGCTTATCGTTGGGGGGTATTATTGATTTAATTGCAGAGAAGATCGGTGATGATGCAATCAAAAGTAAAGTTATTTATCATTTTGCAGCAGACGTTAAAGGAAATGGTAAGTTAATAAGTGAAGCTAAAGAGCTTCATCAGATAGACATTACAGCCCAAGTCCACTATCAAAAAGAGGAGAAAAAAGCTGTTTAACCCAATATCTATCGTGCTAACTAACAACAGCACCCAACAACTAGAAAACTGATATTTCCTAAGCTGAAAAAAGGGAGTAAGGCAACTGAATTTAAGTTTTACAGTGTCTCTCCAAGTAGCATTAATGTGAGGAAATTATTCGGTAAGTCCAGTTTGGGTGCTGTTGTTATTGTGAAGATTTTTGCGATCGGATTAACTAACCGCCACAGCATCAACAAACTCAAGCAGCGCCGCAACAGGTACAACGCAACCCAAAAAAGCTGTTATCACTTTATTTATTTGCACCTACTTATAAGCAGAAATAGCTCAATTCGTTTCTGAATTTCTTGGCGCAGTCACCTCGTTAAGAATTTGCTGAAATTCTGGTATCGAAGCAATTGTAATCGCTCTTCGCAGGAGAGTTTTTAACGCAGAGGCATCATCAATTTCATTAATCGATTCCACAATTTCTATTGGTACTTCGGAAAATCGAATTTCCAAAATTTCAATTACATTTTCTCTGGCATTTTGCACAATACCTTCTTGAATTGCCAAGCGTTCAATACTAGTTACGTATCGCATTCGATTTGCCTCCTCTTGTCTTCTTAGTTCTGCTTTAAAATTATTCGCCAACTCCTCTGGTAACACCATTATCCAGTCAATAAACCGAAATAAATCCAGAATATCTTCTCGGCTATAGCCTCGTTCAAATAGGTTTCTGACTAGGTTTAATTTCCACTTTAAGCGATTTTCTGGATCTCGATAAGTCGCCTTGGCTTTGAGATGCGCCATTACAATGATACCGAAAGGATTTGTGGTTTGTTCTAAAGTTTCCCATTGGTTGGCGTAGTCTAAAAGTTTGGCGACGGGAAATTCTAAACTAACTCGGCATCCACCTAGTTCATAACTATAGCTTGAAGGTCGCCAATTTGTTTCTTCGTCCGCTAGAATTGCTAAACTAATTACTCGCTTTTTATGACGATCGTACAAGCGGTAATTGTAAATATAAATCCTTTCAGCAAATTTGCGATCGTACTGTCCTTGAACCTCCAGATGAACTAATACCCAAGCTTCTTCACCACTTTTGAGCCAAACTTTGACGACTTTATCAGCTAAACGCCTCCCTACTTCTGCTTCTGGATCTAATTGTTGTAATTCTGTATCCAGAAATTCATAAGGGCGCATCCAGTCGATCGCAGCATAAGCAGAGTGAAAGAAAAACTCTAACAGGCGAGGGAAAAATCGCTCTATTATTTCTTTCCAAGGACTATCATAATCAGTTCGTTGCTCAATCATACACTTTTCAATTTTGGCAACAAATTAAAACAAAAAGTACCGTTGCGCCATTGGCAAAACTGTTGCAG
>JBAVZX010000552.1:0-2338 GCA_049589015.1 Phormidium sp.
GATCAAGGAGCTTTCGCAGCCGCCATTGAAACAGTTCAGCCACAAATGAAGATATTACCACCTATTTATAATTATCTGGATAAGTGGAAAAAGAATTACAATATTAATGAACCAATCAAAGTTTTACACTGCACTTATCCATATCGTCCGCAATATGCTAAGGAGATAACGCGATCGCTTTATACGCGAATTTTCGATCGATTAGCCAAAGTATTCTTACCAAATCAAACTAAAAATCCCTGGCGGGTAAGATAAGATGCCAAAAATTAACCAGATATCAGTTAGACTTGGGAATCCAGTGAATAATAATTAATGTCAGGAAAAATTAAGACAAACCCGTTCCGAAACCAAAATAAATATTTGAAGTAAGTGTTCAGGGGAAGAATTTATGGTCTTAAAAGTATCGTTGGTTGTTAGTGATCTTTCTGGCGGTGGTGCGATCCGGGCATTTTTACTCGGACAAGTGCTAAACAAACTGCATTATGAAGTAGAAGTTGTCGGCTTTAACTTTGGCAAAGAACTGTACGCCATTCCCCCCGCAGGTATGTCCGTTTTGTCATTACCGGGGAGCCAATATCCAGAATTATTGAAACAAGTACCGCAAATATTAAAAAAAATTGATGGTGATATTATTTATGCAGTTAAACCAAAACCTACGAGTTTGGGAATAGCTTTAATTAAAAGATTATTCAAACATCGTCCTTTAATTTTAGATATGGATGACTGGGAACTCAGTTGGCATGGCGGAGATGAGTGGAAATATGAATTTAGTTTAAAAAATTTATATCGAGATATTTTCAAAAAAAATGGAGCATTGAAATATCCAGATCATCCTTTATATATAAAATGGACAGAAAAAATAGTTCCCCAAGCCGATGCTATTACTATAGACACTGAGTTCCTCAAAAATCGTTTTGGCGGAGTCTATTTACCCAACGGCAAAGATACAGAAATGTTTGATCCCCACAAGTATAATTCCGCAATTAGCAAAGAACGTTATCAGCTTACTGGATATCGAATCTTAATGTTTCCGGGGGCACCAAGACCTCACAAAGGGGTAGAAGATTTGTTAATAGCACTAGAAAAACTGAATCAACCAGATTTAAGATTGGTAATTGTTGGTGGCAGCCCCTACGATGATTATGATGATAAACTAATGCAACAATGGGGAGGCTGGATAATTAAACTACCTAGATGCCCTGTAGAAAAAATGCCGGAAGTTTTAGCTGCTGCTGATGTTGTAGTAGTTCCGCAGCGAGATAGTCCGGCAGCAAGGGCACAGTTTCCCCTGAAATTAACCGATGGTATGGCAATGGCAAAGCCAGTTTTAGCAACTAAAGTAGGAGATATACCAGAAATTGTGGGAGGAACAGGTTATCTTGTAGAACCTAGTTCACCAGAGCAAATAGCAGAAAAAATTGAGTGGATCTTTCAAAATTTAGATGAAGCACAAGAAAAAGGAAAACAGGCGCGAGAAAGATGCGTGAAATACTTCAGTATAGATACAATGTCAGCTATACTTGGAAAAATCATTGAAGGCTTGTAGTTGAATGATACAAAATTTAGCTAAAAATGTTTTGTTTTTACTGATAGAGGCTCAATCAATATATACTAGGGAGCGCTAAATGACTTCCAATAAACTTGTATTAAAATTTGCTCGTCGTTATCCAGTTTGGATTTTTATGAGTATCCTACTGGGTTTTTCTGGCGCTCTATTTAATGGTGTTAGTACTACTCTGATTGTACCAATACTATTAAATTTTTTAGGGCAAAGTATAACTTTTAAAGGTGCGCCACCACTCATTCAAAAGCTATTGTCACCATTTTCTGGTGTGCCAGAAGAGTATCGTCTAGGAGTAATGGCATTAGCAATTTTCCTGGCAATTGTTTTAAAGAATGTTGCTACCTATGCCAGTAGCTTAGTATCAAGTTCTCTAATTCGGACACTAACTTCAGACCTGCGAGAAGAGGGAATAGGGTTATTATTAGAAGTTGATTTGAGTTATTACACCCAAATGAAAGTGGGTGATTTACTCAATCGTTTGGGTGGGGAAATTGGTCGTGCGGCAGGCACAATTGGCACAGTAATTCGGATAATAATTATTGGAATTACTATTTTAGTATTTACTGGGTTACTGATAGCAATTTCCTGGCAACTTACAGTAGCAACAACTATTTTGATGGGGTTAGTTGCTTTAGTTAATCAATACTCAATTGCCCGCTCCCGGGTCTTTGGCAAAACGCTCTCAGAAATGTCGAGAGCTTATTCAATTAGAGTATTAGAAGTTCTCAGTGGGATTAGATTAGTCAAGTCAGTTGGGAATGAACAGGCTGAGTA
>JBAVZX010000553.1:0-8232 GCA_049589015.1 Phormidium sp.
ACTATGTATTGCTTAGAAAGAGATAACTAGAGAATGAATAAAAGAATGTTGGATAAGCACCTGAGAAGTATTCAGAAGAAGTTTAAGGCGTTGATGGCGGAACGTAGATTGTTCTTTACCTTGTTGGCAACTTGCTCTCTGGTATTTGTCTTGACTGCTTTCCCAGTCAGAGCAGCCGATCGCATCTATTTTAATTATGGCCCCCTCGATTTTTCAATTTCTGTCCAGTCTTTAGAAATATTTGCTAAACAAGGAAAAGTAGAACCAGAATTAGCCTTTATCCTTAATCGCCTAAATCCAGAACAAAAAGCTCAGTTACGTAATTTATTGAACTCCCGCTATCAATTTAGTCCAGTATTAATGTCTCGATTCTTTTATTCTTCTTTTGGAGAGACACTGCTGACTTATTTGGGAGAGTTAATTCAACTTCCAGGAGGACAAAATGGCTTATACGGAATTCGCTCTGCTTTAATTCTATCTACTAGTGATTCTGATGGGTTATCTGCCATTAATTTTATGCGTAAATTCCCTACAGATATTCGCTTTAATACTAAACGAATCATGGAGCAATTTAAACAAATTTCAGTACTGACAGCAGAAACTAATGCTTTTGTTACCGAGCTTGAGAAAACAAATGCCAAAGCCAAAAGTTCGGAATCATCCATCAATTTTTCCCAGTTACAAAACTTAAAAGAACCGGGGAAATTCAGTTATTCAAAGCAAATGAAAACCCTGCGAGATTCAGATCGGCAGCGTCAATTTATTGTTGAACTTTATTTACCAAAACTTCCAAATGGTGAGCAGAGTCCGGTAGTAGTTATATCTAATGGAATAGGTACAAAGCTCGATCGATATGATTATTTAGCTCAGCACTTAGCATCTCATGGTTTTGCTGTCGCTATTCCCCAACATCCAGATAGTGACGACCAACAACAACAAGATTTTTTTCAAGGTTTATCACAGCAAATGTTTAAGCCAACTGCATATATTAATCGACCATTAGATGTAACTTATATGTTAGATGAACTTGAACGATTGAATTCATCTGAATTGCAAGGACAGTTAAACCTTCAACAAGTTGGAGTATTTGGCAATTCTTTTGGCGGTGATACGGCGCTTGCTTTAGCAGGTGCCGAGATGAATTTTGCACAATTAAAAAAAGATTGTAGCCCTAAGAAAAATTTAGTAAATTTGTCACTGTTAGTTCAGTGTCAGGCTTTAGAAATACCTGACAAAACTTACAAATTCCGGGACAATAGGATTAAAGCTGTGTCTGTTCTCTTTCCCAGTAGTAGCAGTGTTTATGGTGAAGCTGGTCTAAGCAAAATCAATATTCCCATTCTCTGGGGGGCAGTTTCTAAAGATATCTTCAGTCCACTTTTATTAGAACAAGCTCCTTCTTTTAGTTGGTTAAAAACTAGAGAAAAATATTTAGTTGTCGCCACAAAACTCGATCATCTTAATCTTAATTTTTCTGCTTTAAGTGATCTGGCATCTCCAGATCAAGATGTGGCAGATAACGTAACAATTAAGGAACCAGAGGTTGCTAAATCTTATCTAAAAGCTTTAAACTTAGCGTTTTTCCGAGTTTATCTAGCCAATGATTTTGATTATCGTCCTTACCTTTCTGCTTCTTATGCTCAGGCAATTAGTGAAGATCCTTACAATCTGATTTTGTTAAAGTCACTAGAAAAAGTTTACTCCTCAAAATGAGTAAGTAATATCGTTTACACAAATGAAGGTAATCGATATGATAGCAAATTCAGTAGTTTGGGAAAACCTCTGTCTTTTTTTTATTGAGGTTTAAGTCTTATTTAGGTGTTGTAGGAGTGCAATTGTGATTATTTGGATTTTGGCACTAGCCAAATTAATGGTGCATTTTTTTACTAATGGGCAATATGGTTATCAGATTGATGAACTTTATTATATGGCTTGTGGGGAACATTTGGATTGGGGTTATACAGAACTACCGCCTTTAGTTGCGGTTATTGCTAATTTAAGTCGATCGCTATTCGGAGATTCCTTATTTTCGATCCGGTTTTTTCCTGCTGTAGCTGGAGCTTTATTAGTGGTGCTAACAGGATTAATGGTTCGTGAACTTGGTGGAGGAAAGTTTGCACAATGTTTAGCGGCTCTGGCAATAATTGTTTCCCCTTACTATCTGTTCATTCATACAATTTTAACAATGAATGCTTTTGAGCCATTGCTATGGACATTATGTGCTTTCATTATTATACTCAGTTTAAAATATAGATCGCCTCAGCTTTGGTATCTAGTCGGATTTATAGTTGGGATTGGCTTACTCAATAAATATTCGATGCTTTTCTTCGGCTTCAGCTTGTTAGTTGGTTTATGCCTAACTCCCTATCGCCAACTGTTTGGGGAAAAATGGATTTGGACAGCAATCTTAATAGCATTTGTCATGTTTTTGCCAAATATTTTCTGGCAAATTCAGCATGGGTGGCCTTTTTTTGAACATCAAGCAGCAGCAAATATATCTAGTAAAAAGCCATTGCTAGAATCTATGGTTGATTTATTTATTCAGCCTATTATGATGATGCACCCTTTAATGTTGCCCGTTTGGTTGGCAGGGATTTACTATTATCTTCGTTCTCCAAGTGGCAAATTATATCGCTTCTTTGGTTGGTCTTTTATTGTGGTTTTTGGCATATTCTTTGTATTAGGGGGTAAATCTTATTATTTAGCTCCCATTTATCCTATATTGTTTGCGCCTGGGGCTATTATAATTGAGCAATTTGTCGGTAATAAAAAGCTTTGGCAGACTTGGATTATAGTGGCTTTAATTACTAGTACTACCTTGTTGATCCCGATGACTCTTCCGGTTTTGCCTTTGGAAACATTACTTCAAATTTCTAAATTTTATTCTTCAATTTATACACTTCCCGATCGCGGTAGTACAGATCTAAATTCTCAAGAAGCACCTTGGCATTTTAGGCAAATGCTGGGTTGGGAAGAGATAGCAGCTGAAGTGAGCCAGGTTTATCATAGTCCAGCGTTAAGCGATCGATCTAAGGTGGCTATTTTAGTTTGGGATTATGGTCACGCATCTGCGATCGATTTTTTTGGCAAAAACTACAATTTACCAAAAGTAATTAGTGGTGCTCATGCTTATTACTTCTGGGGGCCAAGAGATTACTCAGGTGATATTGTAATTAGCGTTGGCGGTGATTTTAATTACTTGCAAAAATTGTTTAAACAAGTTGAAAAAGTTGATACTATTACCCATGAAAATACCATCGGCATAAATAGTGCAATTCCAGTTTATTTATGCAAAGAAATTCAAGTTTCACTCCAAACTAATTGGCCTGATTTCAAAGCTTATTTTGGTGAGGTAATGGTAAATCGAGGTTAGCTGCTCATTATAGAACAAAAGTCTCGCGCATTTGTATTGAACCAGAAAGAAAACGCTAAACTTTAATTAGGTTTAGGTAAGTTTTTCGGAGCAGGTTGGAGTGAAACGATCGCACTGGGATAAATTCTTTCAATGGCTCAAGAGGCAAAACCTCCGTCGGTGGATGCCAATGTTGCTTGGTATTGTCGCCACACTTGCAGTCTGGGGACTATCGCAGCAGTTATTAACACAGCAACAACAGCACGTTGAGCAGTTAGTTCAGCAAGAAGTAAAGAAAATTGAACTGGAGTTCAAAAAAGAACTGACTGAACGAATTTCGGTACTCCAAAGGACTGAAATAGTTTTATTCACTGGTTTAATGGCCGCTTGGACTGTGGCCTTAACAATTTATTTTGCACAAAAATCAGAAAATGACATTCAACAAACTAGAGAAATCAACCATCAGCTACAGGCAGAAATTATTGAGCGACGGCAAGTAGAAGAAACTTGGCGAGAAAGTGAAATAAAATATCGCCAACTGATTAGTCACTTAAATGCTGGCTTTGTAGTTCACGCACCCGATACTAGCATTTTGCTATGTAATCTAGCGGCTTGTGATTTATTAGGGTTGTCGATGGATCAAATGTTGGGAAAAACCGCGATCGATCCCAGATGGCATTTTATTCATGAAGATGGCACTATCATGCCGATCGAGGAATACCCGGTTAATCGAGTTCTATCTACAGGAATTCCTCTGGAAAATTATGTGCTAGGGATCATTAAAGGCTCTCTGCCAAAAGTTTGGGTATTAGTTAATTCATTTCCAGAGTTTGATGTCAAGGGTCAACTGAAACAAATTATCGTAACATTTATCAACATTACCAACCTAAAACAGGCAGAAGCAGAACTGCGAGAAATGACTGGGGTATTGGAAAATGCAGTCTCAGGCATTTCCAAACTAGATGGTCAAGGACGCTACCTCTACGTTAATAGAACATACTCCAGCATCACTGGCTACCAACCCGAAGAAATGATTGGGATGTCTTGGGAGCGGACAGTACATCCCGATGAATTAGAGAAAATGGTGGCGATATATTACCAGATGATCCAAGAGGGCAGGGTAGAGGTTGAAACTAGAGGAATTCGGAAGGATGGTTCAGTTTTTTATAAACAACTGGTGATGATTGCGGACTACGACGAACAACACCAGCTTTTGGGAAATTACTGTTTTATGAAGGACATTAGCGATCGCAAACAAGCTGAGGAAACTTTACGCATCTCTCAAGAACGCTTTGCGGGAATTCTAGAAATTGCTAACGATGCGATTATTTCGGTGGATGCCAACCAGCGGATTACTCTATTTAATCAAGGCGCAGAAAAGATTTTTGGTTACAAAGCTGAAGAAATTTTAGGACAATCATTAGAGCAACTATTACCATCCCGGTTTACTGATGCTCACTATCACCATGTCGATCAGTTCGGTGAATCAAATGGTAAGGCACGACGCATGGGTGGAAAAGAAACCCACCGCTCACTTGGAGAACGAGGTGAAATTTTTGGTCGTCGCAAAGATGGCAGTGAATTTCCTGCCGAAGCCTCGATCTCGAAACTAGAATTAGGTGGCGAAATAGTCTTTACAGCATTTTTGCGGGATATTAGCGATCGCAAGTGCAACGAAGAAAAACGCCAACAAGCTGAAGCAGCATTACGTCAAAGCGAAGCCACAAAACGAGCGATTATTGAAGCCATTCCAGACTTACTGATCCAGATGCGTTCCGATGGTAGTTATCTGAATTTTGTCTCTAATACTGCCTTTAACATCATCAATCCAGATCAAATTGGTCAGAATGTGAGTGTATTTGATGTCTTGCCATATCAACTAGCTCAACTTCGTGTGGATTATGCTCAACAAGCTATCCAAACCGGAAATATGCAGGTGTATGAGCAAGAGATTTTAATCAAAGAACAAGTCTCCTATGAAGAAGTCCGAATTGTGCGATTACAGCAAGATCAAGTTCTGATTATGATCCGCGATATTACCGATCGCAAACGTGCCGAAATCGAATTAAAACATCAAAAAGAAATCTTACAAGCCATCTTCGACCACATTCCGATCATGGTAGCAATGTTTAAGGAAAACAACTGTGTGGAATTCATCAATCCAGAAATCCAAAAAATATTAGGTTGGTCACTAGAAGATTGGCAACAACGAAATTTATTAATAGAGTGTTATCCCGACCCCACCTATCGCCAAGAAGTACTAAATCACATGACCGCGGCTAATGGCAAATGGAAAGACCTTATTACCCTAACCGCTTCCGGCCAAACTTTGTACACCTCTTGGGCAAACGTCCGACTCTCTAACGGTTACTATATCGGCATTGGACAAGACATCACAGAACGCAAACAATTTGAACTCGAACTGCAACAAGCCAAAGAAGCCGCAGAGGTGGCAAATCAAGCCAAGAGCATTTTTCTGGCCAATATGAGCCATGAATTACGAACCCCTCTCAATGTAATTCTAGGATTCACTCAAGTCATGAGCCATGATTTATCCCTGTGTACTGAACAGCAAGAAAACCTGCAAATTATTCGCCGCAGTGGTGATCACCTGCTCAACTTGATTAATGATGTGCTAGATCTGTCGAAGATCGAAGCCGGACACGCCACAATTAATCCCTGTAATATAGACTTAGTTGCCTTATTACATTCACTCCGCAGTATGTTTGGGCAACGGGCGATCGCCAGAGATCTCGACTTCAACTTCCATATAGATCCAGTTTTACCCCAATACATCACCACCGATCCCAGCAAACTCCGTCAAATACTGATTAACCTCCTCAGCAACGCCATTAAATTTACCAAACGGGGAGGCATCACCTTGCGCGTTAGGGTGGATAATGAACAACATAATGTAGAAAATACTACAGAAAATCATCCCATGTCTCCAACACTTCACTTTCTGATATTTGAAGTCGAAGATACAGGCAGTGGCATTCCTGAGAAAGACCTGAATGGAATTTTTGATGCCTTTGTACAAGCTGAAAATGGTAGAGGAACAACAGAAGGAACAGGATTAGGTTTAACAATTAGCCGTAAACTTGCCCACTTACTAGGAGGAGAGATTACTGCGAGTAGTGCAGTAGGAAAAGGCAGTACATTCCAACTGACTCTGCCGACTCACATTGCTACCAGTGCAGAAATACAATTAGACCTAAGCGATCGCCAAGTAATCGGACTCGTTCCCAATCAACCGAAATATCGCATATTAGTGGTTGATGATCAAGCCGAAAATCGGTTACTGCTGGTCAAATTATTGACTCAGTTAGGATTAAATGTGCGGGAAGCAACTAATGGACAAGATGCGATCGCGATCTGGAAAGATTGGCAACCTCATCTCACCTGGATGGATATTCGGATGCCCATTGTTAATGGCTATGAAGCTACAAAATGGATTCGAGAGCAAGAAAATCAGCTGGCCCAGGAGATAAAAAGTATACAGGAAAGTGAGGCAGACGCAGAGAATCAGGAATTAAAGTTGAATCTGCAAAATCAACGTTCCATTATTATTGCTCTGACTGCTCATGCTTCTCAAAGCGATCGCGACCTTGCCCTCGCCGCAGGTTGTGATGACTATATTAGCAAACCTTTCCAGGAAGAAACCCTGTTTGACAAAATGGGAAAATTGTTAGGAATTTCTTATATTTATGCTGAAAATGAACCCCTATTGCCAAATCAAACTGACCTTTCTCTCTCCCAGGCATTAACTACGGAAAGCTTATCTGTAATGCCAGAAGAATGGATTGCTGAATTAAACTATAGAGCGTTATCTTGCGATCAAGATGCAGTTTTGGAATTAATTGACCAAATTCCCGAACCTCACAGCCAATTAGCAACAGGATTACGCCAATTGACAGAAAACTTTGAATTTCCGCGGATAGTGCAGTTAGCAAATTTGCCTCTGAATTGGGAATCCTAAAGTTAAGGGGGGAAGTTTATTGTGATCAATATAACTACTTCTACTACAAAGATAAAAACCAAAGTTAGCATTTTGATTGTCGATGACCAACCTGACAATTTACGAACTTTGTCTGCGATTTTACGCGATGAAACCTACACGGTGAGACAAGCGATTAGTGGCAAAATCGCTTTGAATGCAGTGCAGGCAAATCCTCCCGAACTCATCTTGTTGGATATCCGAATGCCAGAAATGGATGGCTATGAAGTTTGTTCGATCCTAAAAGCTAATTCTGCTACTCAGGATATTCCAGTGATTTTCTTAAGTGCTTTAAATGATGTTAATGATAAGGTTAAAGCCTTTAATGCTGGCGCAGCAGATTACATTACTAAACCGTTTCAAGCAGAGGAAGTGCTAGTTCGGATTGGACATCAATTGACAATTCGACAGCAGCAACAGCAACTATTAGCCCAGAATCAACAGCTAAAAGAAAGTGAGGCAATGCTACGCTTTAAAGCTGAACAGGAACGGCTAATGGGTACAATTATTCTCAAAATTAGGCAATCTCTCGATAAAGAAATGGTTTTCAATACCACTGTTTCTGCGATTCAACAATTGTTGCAAGCCGATCGCGTATTAATTTATGAAATATTTGCTAATCATGCTGGAAAAGTAGTTGCGGAATCAGTTGTGGCAGGTTTTCCGGCTATTTTAGGAATGTCTTTCCCAGAAGAAGTATTTCCCTTACTCTATCATGAACTCTATACTCACAGCAGAATTGGCATTATTAATGATATCTATGCCAAAAATGTGGATATAGCTCCTTGTTTAGTTGAGTTTCTTGAACAATGGGCAGTTAGAGCCAAATTGGTGCTCCCAATTTTGGCTAATCAAAAACTTTGGGGATTGCTGATTATTCATC
>JBAVZX010000554.1:0-2569 GCA_049589015.1 Phormidium sp.
GATAAGGGATTAATCTCCGATCCTGCCGTTTTAGAATCCTTAATCGACAAAATTATCGCCGCCAATCCCAAAGAGTTGGCCCAATACCGCAACGGCAAAACCAAACTACTCGGTTTCTTCGTCGGACAAATGATGAAAGAAACGAACGGTCGCGCCGATCCCCAACTCACCAACCAACTCCTAGCCAAGAAGTTGCAATCTTGATAACTTCTTTACGAAAAACCAGCCAAACTTCATAAAAAACTTAAAAAAGGGGTGTCACCCCCCATACCATAAATGGTATATTGATGTAAGTAGATGCACCCTGATGATCGGGAGAGTCGTTAAACAAGCGGCTCCCCTTTTTTTTTGGCAAAGGCAGGGGAGATGGGGAATAATTGTCGGAATGATTTAAGGTAGACATCTCCAAAAATTAAAGGTGCATTACCAAAAAACCTTGTAGAGACGTTATATATAACGTCTCTACAAGGTTTTTTTGGTAATGTCTAATAAAGATGCTGTTGAGAGGAAGAAAAATGTCAGATTGGCGGGTGATTGATGGTAGTATTACTGCACCGAGAGGGTATCGGGCGGCGGGAATTACGGCAGGATTGAAGGCTTCGGGATTGCCAGATTTAGCGTTAATTGTGTCGGATGAAGAAGCGATCGCAGCGGGAGTTTTCACCACCTCAGTTGTCCGGGCTGCGCCAGTGGACTATTGTCGGCAAATATTGCAAACTAAACCCAGTGCTAGAGCGATTCTTTGCAATTCTGGACAAGCCAACGCCGCCACAGGCTCACTCGGCATGACTGACGCACAAGAATGCGCTAAAGTACTCGCAGAAGCTTTGAATATTCCTGCGGACTCGATCTTACTTGCCTCTACTGGCGTGATCGGTCAAAGAATTAAAATGGACATCTTAAAAGCTGCCATTCCCCAATTAATTGCTTCCGTTTCCGAAACTGGCGGAGACACCGCAGCAAGAGCAATTATGACTACGGATACTGTCCCGAAAACTATTGCTTTGGAAACTATCATCGATGGTCGTCCAGTGCGAATTGGGGGAATTGCCAAAGGTGCAGGAATGATTCACCCTAACATGGCGACAATGTTATCTTTTGTGACTTGTGATGCCGCTGTTTCCCCTTCCCTGTGGCAAAAAATGCTCTCTCGCGCCGCTGATAAAACTTTTAACCAAATCACAGTGGATGGCGATACTAGCACCAATGACAGCTTAATTGCTTTGGCAAATGGTCAATCCCGCACTCCGGCAATTAGGGAAATGAGCCCAGAAGCAGAGAAGCTAGAAGCAATGTTAACCGCAGTTTGCCAACATTTGGCTAAGGCAATGGCGCGGGATGGCGAAGGTGCTACTTGTTTAATTGAAGTAGTAGTTTCCGGTGCATCGGATGATCAGGCGGCGCGTCAAGTTGCTCGCACGATCGCTGGCTCATCTTTGGTAAAATCTGCGATCTTTGGTCGTGACCCAAATTGGGGTAGAATTGCAGCTGCGGCTGGTCGTGCAGGCGTGCATTTCGACCAACAAGATTTGCAAATTAGTCTGGGCAATTTCCTATTAATGGAAAATGGTCAGCCTTTAGCTTTTGACCGTTCTGCTGCTAATCAATATCTCAAAAAAGCCTCGTCGGGTACTTTTTTACAAGATGACACTGTGTTAATTTCTGTCAGCATTGGTAATGGGAATGGCTCTGGCAAAGCTTGGGGTTGTGACCTGAGTTACGATTATGTGAAGATTAACGCTGAATATACAACGTGATTAATCACTTTTTGTTTGCTTTTTGTGAAGTAAATCGCTCCTCAAACTAAACTTCTTTAGCAGCCAGGAAAAAGGGGGGAAAACCTTTCTCCTCCTTTCACTTCTTTAATGAAAAACTCTTTCAATATTTGCAATTATTTACTTTTAGGGGCAAAAGTAATTTTTTGATCGAGTTTAATCAAGTTCTTGAGTAAATTTACTTAGTAAATGCCGCGGCGCTCGTTTTTTATTAACAAAGTTAATTCAGTAAAAGTGCTGAAAAACTCAAAAGACTTTTCAAAAATTTCATCAAATTATATGAGAATTATTGATAACTTAAATTTTTTATTAAATTTAAACAAATTCATATATACGAATTGAAGAAATTGGTTTATATTATAAACAAGTATTGTACAGTCAGTGCCATATAGTGACTCTCTAGGTAAATTGGTCAACTGTAAATATTTGATTTGCTGATTCTACTTTTATTTTAAATCAAAGAGAATCATCCTCAATGATTTCCAGAAAGAAGGTCTTGCTGATACATGGTTAGTTTTTAAGTGAAAATGCTTAAAACGAGCAAATTCAAATATATCAAAGTTGCAATTTCCACAGATTTTTTGTTTATTGCTTGCTGAAATCAGGAATATCCAAAAATCAAGTAAAGGAAACTAATCACAATGACTGAAATCGGACAAATTTTCAGCAAGGAGTTTAGTATAAGAGGGTTAGAATTAATTCTGATTAGCTCAATACTCTTATCTATTCTACTTATTTATTCCGCATATAAATGGAAACTTAAACCAATTGTTTGGCGAACAGGAGGATTAACT
>JBAVZX010000555.1:0-3282 GCA_049589015.1 Phormidium sp.
AGCGTTGGGAACCAGCGCTACTGCCCAAGGAGGCAATGTAAGACCAAAACGGGGGCGCAAGTCATCCGTAGAGGCGGTTGCCGTTGAGTTGGGAAGCCCCATCCCCTTGTGGGTGGGGTAGTTCACCTGCCCCAATAGGTTTTCTGGGAATCGGCGCGATATAATCAAGGTTTAGTTGTTTTATTTAGTAAAAGAGCAGTGAGCAATTTACCTCACAAGGAAAATTTTTCTGTTTTCCTAAAGTATTCGGCTTTACTTATTATCATATTTGGTATTTTGATTCGAGTAGCGCAATATTTGAGTAATCGGGCATTATGGGGAGATGAAGCAAGTTTAGCGCTCAATATTGTGAATCGCTCTTATTTAGAATTACTCCAACCGTTGGATCGTAATCAAGCGGCTCCCCCTGGTTTTTTGTGGAGCGAGAAACTATTTACTCAGCTATTGGGAAACAATGAATATTCACTGCGGTTATTTCCTTTAATTTCGGGAATTGTTTCGCTAATTGCTGTTTATAAGCTGGGAAAATGGGCGGGATCTGCGATCGCTCTACCAATGGCACTAATTCTGTTTGCTTGTCTAAGATATACCCTTTATTATGCCACTGAAGTTAAGCAATATTCCAGCGATGTCATGATTAGTTTATTGCTGTGTTTATTGCTAATTCCGCTACGTGAACAGATGCTGAATATCCGGCGCGTTTTGTTAATTGGGATTTGGGGAGGAGTGGCAATTTGGTTTTCTCATCCGGTGATTTTTGTACTAGCAGGAATTGAATCAGCCAACCTTATTCTTACTTCTGCTCAACAAAGAAAAGCAATTTTAATTAACCGTTTACCAGCATACTTTATCTGGCTAATTAGTTTTGGGTTTATGTACTTTTTAACAATCGCCAGAGTCATGGAGAATAACAGTTTGCAAAGTGCTTGGGGAGATGAATATCCAAAAACTGTATTTGACGTGATGTGGTTGCTAGATTCCTTTGGCAGATTCTTTTATCGTCCTTTAGGATTTTCGACAATATTTGATGGAATAGCAATTTTAGCATTTGTAATTGGTTGTGGATTTTTTATTAAGAACAAGCCGAGCAAATTTTTAATTTTGATGTTTCCTGTTTTCGTCACATTAGCTGCCTCTTATCTTCATAAATATCCCTTTCGGGGGCGATTGATTTTATTTTTGGTTCCGTTTTTTATTTTAGTAATTGCTGAAGGAATAGCTTTTTTAATAACTAAATTTAATCACAGTAAGCGGCATAAGTACTTTGTAATTACTGGAATTACGTTGGCTTGTTTACTCATAGTACCATCTTTAGTTAGAGCCGGAACTTTTGTGTTTTATCCAGAAACTAAACATGAAATTCGCCCAGTAATTGAATATATCAAAACACATCAAAAGTCAGAAGATGGAATTTATATAGGTGATGGAGGGCCTGCCGATCAATTTGAGTACTATGCTGGAAAATACGGATATTCTCAATCTGATTATGCGCGTGGTTATTTGAGTGAATTAGTGAATGCAGAAAGGTTTTCTGAGGAAGGTTGGCAAAAATTTAAGAATCAATCTAGCCAGTTACAAAATAAACAGCGTGTCTGGTTTGTGTTTTCTGGATTAAACAAAAAAAAGGAAGTTTTGGTTCAGCCTCATCTTGATCGGATTGGCAAACAAGTAGACTATTTCAGTCAACCAGGTGCATTCACCTATCTTTATCAATTGAAATGACTAATTTGAGTGTCTTATCCTCTGTGAGATGTCTTACCACTTTTAAGGCGGAGCATTTCCCAAACGTAAATGTATGAAACAAAAAACATTACCAGTGAAACTTGGATCTTTTGTTGGGGAGTTTTTAATCGTTTGTCTAAAAGCAGATTGAATCCGAGCATGGCTATTGGTGCGATCGCATATTTTGCTAGATTCATCATAAAAATACTGTTTCGTTTGAGAAAAGAAGTTTCCTGTTTTTGTTGTAAATCGTAGCGTCCACCAATAATTCGTCTTGCTCTAGAATAAAGCTGTTGTAGAGAATGACGCGCCGGATGAGTAACACAGATTTCTTCTGCATATAAAGGTTGATAACCAGCATGATAAACCCGCTGTCCCCATTCGCGATCGCCATTTGATTTTAAACTATGATCAAATACTCCAACTTGCTGAATTATGCTAGCAAATGTAAATAGATTAGCTGTTGCACCAAAATGATATTTCTCAACAAATTCTTTTTGGGGAAGTGGATACCAAAGACTTTCATACAATTCTATAGAATTCGGTTGATTTGGTTCTTTAAAAGAGGTTTGAATCTTCCCAGCAACAAAGCCGCTCTGAGGATTTTCCAGCAATATTTTAATACCTTGCTCAATCCAATCACTAGCAGGAATACAATCAGCGTCAGTAAAAGCAATTACACTTCCTTGAGCAATAGATATCCCTTTATTACGTGCAGAATATGAACCAGGTTGACTTTCATTAGTTAAAATTGCTGGTTGATAATCTGCCACAATATCAGCAATATTTTCTTCGATATTAGAACCGTTATCTACTACAATTACTTCATATAAATTATCAGGATAAGTTTGGTTTTTTAGACTTTGTAAACATCGCTTTAACCCAATTGGATTGTTAAAGACAGGAATGATAACTGAAACGAAAGGTTGTTCTTGAATCATCTGGAAAAATCCGTGATTATTGAGCAAAAATGGAAGATAAGCTACTAGCTTTTACCGGATAAATTTTTAGTTATTTGTCCGAACTGCATCTACCATCATTCTGGCTATATCTTTCATTTTGTACTTAGCTTCCCAGTTTAGTTGCTGCTTTGCTTTAGCCGGATTTCCGCAACTAATAGCAATATCTGTAGGTCGGAACAAATTACGATCAATAATTATATGTTCCCGCCAATCAAGACCTAGATAAGCAAATACCTCGGCGATAAAATTTTCTAATTTATTAGTTTCTCCTGTAGCAATTACAAAATCATCTGGTTGTTCTTGTTGTAACATCAAGTACATTGCTTGCACATATTCAGGAGCCCATCCCCAATCTCTTTGAATAGATATATCTCCTAAAAGGAGTTTTTCGGCTTTTCCTTGGGCAATTTGATCGGCAGTAGCGACAATTTTTTGGGTAACAAAACGCTTAGGTCTAAGGGGTGAATCATGATTAAAAAGAATACCAGAACAAGCAAATAAATTATAAGCTTCTCGATAATTAGCTACTTCCCAAAAAGCTGCTGCTTTCGCTACAGCATAAGGACTGCGGGGACGAAATGGTGTATATTCATCAGCG
>JBAVZX010000556.1:0-2907 GCA_049589015.1 Phormidium sp.
AACTCAGATCTTGCACCAGGGCTAAAAACCGGGTTTCTTGCAAATAGCTAAATCTGAAAGCCCAGATTTTTCGTAAAGAAACCCGGTTTTTCAAGTCTTGTTGAGAATGGTGCAAGATCTCAGTTAAAGTGTTATTCTTCTTTGCCTTGGATTTTGAGTAACGCAAAGCCCATTGTCAAACCTACAAGTACTAGGATCATGGACAAGAATGCTGCATTAAAGATCTCACCGCTCATTAGTTAAATGCTCCTTTGCCTTTGTGATGATGTCAAACCCGCAAAGTTAGTATAAAACAGCGAGGGGTATCTCTCCCTAAAAGAGTTGGGGTGGAGGAAAAAAATGAAAACAGAAAAAAGTTTCTTTACAGAAAGTGGCACGATACTCACAAATAATAATTTGCTTCCTTGTTTGGCGGTGACGTTGGGAGATCCGGCAGGTATTGGGCCAGAGGTAATTCTGAAGGCGCTGGCAGATCCTTGTGTGACGGAGAATTGTCGGGTGACTGTGGTGGGTAGCCGATCGCTTTTGCAAAAAACCTACTCTCAGTTACAGGAAATGTTACCTGGGGAAAGTCTGGCTGATCCAGATTCTCTGTCAATTTTGGATGTGGAAATTCCCGATGTAGATGGTGAAATTTCTGTTGGTAGTGGTAATGCTGCTAGTGGGAGGGTGAGTTTTGCGTTTCTGGAAACTGCGATCGCAAAAACTTTAGCAGGTGAGTTCCAAGGTATTGTGACAGGACCGATCGCGAAGTCGGCTTGGCAAGCGGCAGGACATGATTACCCTGGTCAAACTGAACTTTTGGCGGAACGGTCTAATGTGGAACGGTTTGGGATGTTGTTTGTGGCGCGATCGCCTCACACTGGCTGGACTCTCCGCACTTTACTTGCTACCACACATATTCCTTTAAGTCAAGTACCGGAACTGCTGACACCGGAATTGATGAGTCGGAAGTTGGATTTGCTGGTAGAGTGTTTGCAAAAAGATTTTAGGATTGCTAAACCGAGAGTTGCGGTTGCTGGTTTGAATCCGCACAGCGGGGAACAGGGACAGTTAGGTATTGAGGAGAAGTATTGGTTGATTCCTTGGTTGGAGTGGGAGAGGAAAAGGCGATCGGATCTAGTTTTAGATGGCCCGATTCCTCCAGATACAATGTGGGTAAAACCTGGTCAAGCTTGGTTTGGTAATCATAATAGTACTTCTTTATCTGCTCATGATGGATATCTTGCGCTTTACCACGATCAAGGTTTAATTCCGGTGAAATTGATGGCGTTTGACAGAGCAATTAATACTACTATTGGTTTACCTTTTGTTCGCACTTCTCCCGATCATGGTACGGCTTTTGATATTGCAGGTAAAGGAATTGCTAATCCTACAAGTATGAAAGCTGCTTTACAGTTAGCAGTGGAATTAGTTAAGCAGAGAAGTTGAATAACTTTTGTTTTAGCGGTGGTGAAAATGAATCTTCCACTTACCAATTTATATGAAACTGATTTTTATGCTTGGACTCAAAAACAAGTGGAGTTATTGCGTCAGCGTGACCTAAATAATCTGGATATTGAGAATTTGATTGAGGAAATAGATTCTTTGGGTAAACAGGAAAAACGAGAATTAATTAATCGACTAGGAATTCTAATCGGACATTTATTGAAGTGGGAATATCAGCCAACTCACAGATCTAGAAGTTGGGCGGCAACAATTCGCGAACAGCGTCGGAAAGTTACTGATTTACTGCTAGAAAATCCTAGTCTAAAGTCTTGCTTAGAGGAAGTATTAAAAAAGGCTTGGTTTGATGGCAGAGACTTAGCTGTTCGAGAAACATTAATGGAATTGCGAACTTTCCCAGAAGAAGTTTCTTATACTTGGCAGCAAATGGAAAGCCCAGATTTCTTACCAGGAATTCTTAACGATTCAGATCGAGACTTGTTTAATTAAGGTGGTTTTTCTGACCCTATTTTGTGCCGTAAAGTCGATCGCCTGCGTCACCTAAACCGGGAATAATATAACCATGTTCGTCTAAATATTCATCAATTGCTGCGGTGTAAATTGGTACGTCGGGATGTTGTTCATGAAAATGGGCAATTCCTTCTGGGGCAGCTAATAAACACAAAAATTTCATTGATAAAGGATTGAGTTCTTTTAATCTATCGACTGCTGCAACAGCTGAATTTCCAGTTGCCAACATTGGATCGACAATTAATACATCTCGATGTTCAATATCATGGGGCATTTTAAAGTAATATTCTACTGCCATTAGTGTTGTTGGCTCTCGATATAGTCCAATATGTCCGACTCTAGCTGAGGGCATTAATTCCAAAATTCCGTCTAAAATTCCTTGTCCTGCCCGCATAATTGAAACAACTACCATCTTTTTTTCTGGGGCTAACATGGGTGCAGACATGGGAGAAAGTGGGGTTTTAATTTCTACATATTTGAGAGGTAAGTCTCTGGTTACTTCATAAGCTAATAATATGCCGATTTCTTGTAAAAGATTACGAAATTTTGCGGTGCTGGTGTCTATTTGCCGCATTAATGTTAGTTTATGTTGAATTAAGGGATGGTCAATTAAAGTAACTTGTTTCATTATGTACCTTTTTAAAATACGGTTCCGTCGCTGTCAATTTTCAGTGGAGGAATGCCACTAGTTCTTAATTCTAAAGCGATTTTTCTGCCAGCAGTCCATGTTCCGCCTTGCAAAACTTTGACTAATGGTAATTCGGTTGCAGTTTTATGTAATTTTTCTCTAATTGTGGTAGCAATGCGATCGAGTAAACTAACGGTTAACGCTCTCCATTCTACAATTAATTCTGATCCTACAGGATGAGTTTTTGAGAAATCTTCGGAATTTTTCAATTGTAATAAACCAAGATCTAAACATAAACCACCGTTGCGATATTCAGGTAAACC
>JBAVZX010000557.1:0-2189 GCA_049589015.1 Phormidium sp.
AAACGAAGGTGATACAAGTTCAATCTCCCTAGATGCTGCGGGTAATATTACTACAGGCGACATCACTACCACTAGTCTTGGTGGCGACAAAGTTGGAGATGTTAATTTAACTAGTAGTGGAGGCACAATTAACACTAGTGCTGGAAAAATTGACACTACTACTACGGGAAATACTGGAGGATCAGTACTTCTTAATTCCCCCGTTAATATCATTCCGGGAAACATTGACACTAAGGGAAATATTGCTGGCGGAAATGTCGATTTTAATGGCAAAGTTACCTTAAATCAAGACGTAAATATTACTACAGGTGCAGATGTTTCTGGTGACATTAACTTCACTGGTACAGTTGATGGTACGCAAAAATTAACCCTAGAAGCTGGTACAGGTACGATTAGTTTTAATGCTGTTGTTGGTGAGACAATACCATTAGGCAAACTAGATATTACTAGTGCAGGAAATATCGAGTTAGCTGGGAGCATTACCACTGCTGATAGTGACATTATTTTTAATGCTCCGGTGACAGTATTAGGAGAATCAACTTTAAACGCTGGTACGGCTACAATTGATGTTAATAAAACTTTAGATGCTGGTGCTAATCAACTAACTTTAACCGCCGATGAAATCAATTTTAACGGAGGAACAGCTTCTGTTAGTGGTACTAATAAATTAATTTTGCAACCTGCAACTCCCAGCAGCGATATTACTATTGGTGGTACAAGTGAACAGGATATTTCACCTGCTTTAACCCTCACATCTGCTGATATTAGTGCTTTAGCAAATGGTTTTAGTTCTATAGTTATTGGCAGAGAAAATGGTAGCGGTACTATTAGTTTAGTCGGTGATGTTACTTTTAATGATCCTGTGACTGTGCAATCTCCTATAGGTGCAGGAAATATAAAAAGTACAGGTTTTAGTCTTACTGGAAAAGATGATGCTAGTGTAACTTTGCTAGCAAATCTAGATATTAATATTGGTGATATTACCGCAGCTAAAGGAATTACTATTACTAGTAATAATGGAGCAATTGATACAACATTAGGCACTTTAAATTCTTCGGCTATTTCTGATAGTGATGCAGGTGCAATAATTTTGAATGCTGCTGGCAATATTACTACTGGTAATGTGACGGCGCAAGGTAATACTAAAGGTGGTAATGGTGGAGAAATTAGTATTACTACTACAGGCGGTTCTGTTGATACTAGTGCTGGTTTAATTGATGCTAGAGCCGGAATTTTTGCCTCTGGTATCACTGGTAATGGTGGTTCAGTGACAATTAATGCCAAAGGTGACATTTTCACTGGTTCAATATTCTCTTTGGTAGGTGAGGGAAGTATTGGTAATGCTGGTAGTATTTCCTTGAATAGTGAAACCGGAAAAATTGATACTAGCGAAGGAAGAATTGACGCTGGAACTACTTTTGGAAATGGGGGAGAAATTAGCTTTAATGCTTTAGGTGATATCCTGACTAAGGAAGTGCTTTCTTATGTAGTAAATTCTGGTGATGGAGACGGCGGAAAGATTACTTTTAATAGCATCGAAGGCGGGATAAATACTACTGCTGGTGATGTAAATTCCTCTTCTGATAATGGCAATGGAGGTGCAATTAGTTTTACTGGTAAAGGTAATATTGTCACGGCAAATATTATTTCTGCTTCTCGCAGTAATGGTTCAGGTGGCGATATTTCTGTGAGTAGTAGTGCTGGATTAATTGATACTTCGGCGGGAAGTTTAAATTCTGCTTCTGCAAGTAGTAATGCTGGCGATGTTAGCTTAATTGCACCGGAAAGTATTACAGTTGGCGCAATTAATGCTAATGGTTTACTGGGAACCGGAAATATTAGTTTAACTAGCGATAAAATTAGTTTTACTGGAGAAGCAGATTCTGTTCAAGGTAAAGGTAATTTACTGCTTCAACCTTTCACGCCTAGCCAAAATTTAGACATTTCTACAGTTAATTTTGATGTTTTGGCGGAAGGTTTTGCGGCGATTACTATTGGTGCTGAAAATGGTAGTGGTGTTGTTAGTATACCAAATGCGATCGCATTTAGCGACCCCGTAATCATCCAATCCCCCGATGGTAAAATTATCGTCAACGGTGCAATTACTGGAACAGATGACGCATCCATTACTTTAAATGGAACAACTAATTTAAACGCAGACATTACCACTGCTGAACAAGATATTAACC
>JBAVZX010000558.1:0-6037 GCA_049589015.1 Phormidium sp.
TTACCGTCGCAAGTAGGTGATTATTCATCAATGAATCTTTCTGGTTTGTGGGAAAGTCATGTTTGTGGTTTATCGGCATCTGCGATCGCTTCTGGTGCTGGGCGTAGTGCGATCGCTAATGCTTTAAAACGAAGTTGGGCAGAGTTATTTCGCGCCAGAAGTTTACTATACTGGCAGCGTCTTGGTGTTCAGCTGCAAAAAATTAATTTGGCAATCTTAGTTCAACCACTGCAAAACTGTTTGGCTAGCGGTTGGCTACAAACGGAGGGTTTTATTTCCCAAACAACAGCCAGAAAACAACCTTCTACTTATGAAATTCAGGCTACTTGGGGGCTGGAGATGTCTTTAGTTAAGGGTGAGGTGTTACCTGATTTTTATCAGGTACAACCAGAAAATTGTGCTATACTCCGCCAAAAACTTGGGGTGAAGACTCTAGCTTATCGGTTGCTGGAAAATTCGGCACCATCAGTTGCACAAAGATGGAATCAAGTAGCTGTTAATCCGCCTCTACAGGTTTATTTACTGAGTGAGGAGCAACAAAAAGAGTATGTTTTGTCAGCCAGTGATTTGTCTTCTTTGGTGCAGTTAGGACATCAATTGACTGCTGAATTAGGTATGGCTTTATCTGTGGGTTGGATGTTGATCGCAAACGAGTCAGAAGTTTCCCAGCCTAAATTTTATATTACGCAAATCCAAAGTTGTGAGCAGCGAAATGAGGGTGTGATTAAACAGGGAAGTGGTTTTGCTATTTCTCAGGGGAGTCAGCCTGAGCAAGAAAGAGAGAAAACTCCGCTCTTAGCTGCTAATTCTGGGTTTGTGAATCCAGAGTTATCTACTAAACTCGCCGCTACTCAAGTTTTTAAAGGTTTAGCGGCGGCTGGGGGTAAAGCGATCGCCAAAGCGCAAGTGGTAACTGATTTCCCTACCCAAGATTGGCAAGCTATTCCATCTGGGGAAATTTTAATCTTGAAACACCTGCATCCTGATTGGCTTCCTTTATTGCGAAAGGCGGCGGGAGTTGTGGCTGAACAAGGGGGAATGACTTGCCATGCGGCGATTATTGCTAGAGAATTGGGAATCCCCTCTGTTGTTGGTGTGTCTAATGCGACGAAGATGATCCAGACTGGGGAGTTTTTGCTGGTGGATGGCGATCGCGGCGAGGTACATTTAGGCACTGAACAGGGATTACAGTTAAAGAAACAAAAAAATAGGAGTAGAAAGTCTACTGTGGAGTTAGGGGATCAAGAAAGATTCCAAACATTGAATTTACCATCGCTAATGGCAACTCAATTGATGGTAAATCTTAGTCAACCAAGCACTATTGAACGTGCTGCTAATTTACCTGTGGATGGTGTAGGTTTATTACGTTCAGAGTTGATGTTATTGGAAGTTTTGGAAGGACAACATCCGAATCGCTGGCTGAATTCTGGACATCGCGAACAGTTAGTGGAAAGGTTGACGGAAGCTGTTTGTGAATTTGCTAATGCTTTTGCACCTCGTCCGGTTTTTTATCGATCTTTGGATTGGCGATCGCATGAGTTTCAAAATGCTTTTCCCCAATCGACTAAAGAAGCTAATCCTATGTTAGGGATGCGGGGTACTTTTGCTTATCTGCAAGACCAAACTTTTTTTGATTTGGAATTAGAAGTGTTGCAAGAGGTTTTCCAGTCAGGTTACAGCAATGTTAATTTAATTTTGCCTTTTGTTCGCACGGTGGAGGAGTTTGCTTTCTGTCGTCGTCGCATTACCGAATTTGGTCTTTTTTCTTCTGCTCAATTTCAACTTTGGATGATGGCGGAAGTTCCTTCAGTGCTGTTTTTACTCCCTGATTATGTGAAAGCAGGTTGTATGGGAATTTCTATTGGTACGAATGATTTGACGCAACTGTTACTGGGTGTCGATCGCGATCAAGCTGAAATGTCCGCTGCTTTTGATGAACGTCATCCGGCTGTTATGCAAGCAATTCGCCAATTAATTGAAATGGCAAAAAAAGCCGGGATTCCTTGTTCAATTTGTGGTCAAGCACCTGGACAGTATCCAGAGTTAATTGAGCATTTAGTAAGATGGGGAATTAGTTCAATTTCTGTCAGTTTGGATGCTGTGGAATTTACTCATAATGCGATCGTCCGGGCGGAACAACGCTTAATTCTAGAAGCTGCTAGACAACAGTTAGGAAAGGCAGAGGGCAAAGGACAAAAGACAGAAGAAAAATAAATTACCTATTAAAAAGTTTGAGGTTGCAATGAAGCCAGAAATTACGGTATAAGGCATCAAGTTGACACTCCTCACCTAAAGGCGTGAGGATTTTTCGTTCATAGACCCAACTTGCCCTAGCAGGATCTCTCCAACTAGGGTAGAGGTTGAATCTCCCGAAGCGTTCGGATCAATGATCAACGAAAATTGCGCCATATAGCCCTGCGATCGCTCAGATGCGATCAATAAATGATGCCAGATTCCTCATGCTACAAACTTATGTAGGGGAAATGTTTCTCTGATTATTTATTTGCTTAATTCTTAGCATGATTCCTAAAGTCACTTGTTTCATTAACCCATATAAAATTGTCAAAACTATAAACATAATAGTCATGATTATTATAGGTTTTTTTTCAAGTAGATCATATATTAAACTATTAATTAAATCCGGCAATTCAGTGATAATGTGCCAACTGTTGAAACGAAGAAACCTGCCTAAATAAACACCTATAGCAGAAAGTGCATGAATTACCAATTCAGTAGTAAAAATCTGTTTTTGTTGCCAGCCCTTACTTTTTAAGAATTTGGCTAAGTTAATTATAGACAACACATAAGCTGTAAAGCCTATCAGTGTAAATAGGAAATATTGGGGAAACAATACTAGAAAAATCAGCCATAGTGAATCATTATCTTTAATGTTTTCAATTAAATGGATTAAATCGGTTAAAACATAAGGAGCATTGGGTAAAAAAACCATAAAAACTAGAAATCCTATGCCCCATAAAAGGGATTTTAAATTATATTGAAAACCTGAAAATCCAGGAAAAACAAACAGAATTATACTTAAAAATAAGGGTATCAAGGCTAAAAATAAATTCCACGCCATCCAATCGAAGTTTTCTAAGAAAAGTTGCCACGCAGAATCAATTTGACCAATAAGTGTGGAAATCATCATTTAATTGGTTCCCAAAAATTGCTGATCATATTCTAGATCCCTGGCTTCTTGAAGAAGTCGGGGGTCTAATAATTTATATAAGTAAATTTTATAAATGAAATATATTGACAATAATATAACTATAGAGTTATAAATACATACAGCATGGCAAACGCTGTGAAAATTCATAAATAAATAAAGCATTCATCTTTCAGGAGATATATATTTCATGTCAAGTTCTGTAGTCAGACCTACAGGTGATAACCTGTGGGAGCGGTTTTGCAACTGGATTACCAGCACCGAAAATCGGCTGTATATTGGCTGGTTTGGGGTGTTGTTGATTCCGACGATGCTAACAGCTGCGATCGCCTTCATTCTTGCCTTTATTGCTGCGCCTCCAGTGGATCTGGATGGCATCCGGGAACCTGTTTCTGGTTCTTTGCTTTACGGCAATAATATTATGACAGCGACGATCGTTCCAACTTCGGCTGCTGTTGGGTTGCACCTTTACCCGATGTGGGAAGCGGCTTCTCTGGATGAATGGCTCTACAATGGTGGCCCATACGAGTTAATTGTCCTGCACTTTTTAATCGCGATTTTTGCTTACATGGGTCGGGAATGGGAATTAAGCTACCGTTTAGGAATGCGTCCTTGGATTCCCGTAGCTTTCTCTGCGCCTGTAGCGGCTGCAACTGCGGTTTTGTTGGTTTATCCGATCGGACAAGGCAGTTTTTCTGATGGTTTGATGTTGGGAGTTTCTGGTACTTTCAACTTCATGATTGTTTTCTCCGCAGAACATAATATTTTGATGCACCCATTCCATCAATTAGGTGTAATTGGTGTGTTCGGTGGAGCGCTATTTTCCGCAATGCACGGTTCTTTAGTAACTTCTAGTTTGATTCGGGAAACAACTGAGAACGAATCTACTAATTACGGTTACAAATTCGGTCAAGAAAAAGAAACTTACAATATCGTAGCTGCTCATGGTTACTTGGGTCGCGTACTCTTCCAATATGCAAGTTTTAATAATGGACGATGGCTCCATTTTGTCCTCGCAGCTTGGCCCGTTGTAGGTATTTGGTTCGCGTCTTTGGGTATTTCTACAATGGCGTTTAACCTGAATGGTTTTAACTTCAACCAATCAGTACTTGATGCTGAAGGTCGAGGAATTAATACCTGGGCTGATATTCTTAACCGAGCTAATTTGGGTATTGAAGTCATCCACGAACGTAATGCTCACCAATTCCCTCTAGATTTGGCTGCTGTTGATGTGCAACCTGTAGCTTTATCTGCGCCTGCTATTAATGGTTAATTCCCTCTTTTTTTGAAGTAGCTTCTCTTTTATTTGTTACCCTGACTTTTGGTATTTTCAGCTAAAGTCAGGGTTTTTTTGAACCGCAGAGACGCAGAGGACGCAGAGGGAAGAAGGAGGTTGTTTAGATGTTTTGGCTGGGTGGGAAAGATTTGGATTTTTTACCACAGATATCCACAGATGCACACAGATAAACACAGATGAAATATCAGTCTTTACAACCGGAGCAACAGGATATTAGGTGGGTTAAGCTGTCGATTATGCGATCGCTCTCCATTGGAATAATGTCATTTCCGTGTAGCACTTCTTGGGATAACGTAAAATGAATTAATGCTCCTAAAAATATTCGGGCTGTGGCTTCTGGATCGGGTATATTTAATTCGGGATGATCGGCTAAATATTGGCTTAATGTTTCTAATCCAGGTTTGGCAATATTATTTACAAATGTTCTCGCTAAATTGGGAAATCTCGCTGATTCTCCAATCACTAACCGCACAAAAGTCATGTACTCTGGATCGCTAGACATTTGATAGATTAATGCTGTGGCTAACTGTCTTAAAAGTATTTTTGGCTCATCACATAACGACAAACTTCCCATGATTAGCTGAAACTTTTTTTTCGCTAATCTCTCTACTAAAGTGACAAATAACTCTTCTTTGTCCTGAAAGTGGCTGTAAACGGTGGCTTTGGATACTCCCGCTGTCTTCGCTACTCGATCCATGCTGGTAGCAGTGAAGCCTTGCGCTAAAAACTCTTGTATCGCTCCTTGAAGTATCTGCTCTCTCTTGTCGTTGGCTCCTTCTACTGGTGCGGCTTTACTGACTTTTTTACTCATCCGTTCCCTGCTGGTTGTTACTTGCATTCTTCATCATCCCACCTTTATCTGAAATTGTTTCCAGGGTACTTGACTACATTATACTAAACGGTTTAGTATAGCAGTAACAAAACTAAACGGTTTAGTTCTTAAGCGAATGACGTAAGAGGTTCCAAATGCTAATAGATTCGGGTAAATCCAAGTCTGGATTAGGCTTTCTCGAAAAATTACTCCCTAAAAATGCTTTGGTAATGGCGACAGCAGCCACTCTGTTAGTCAGTGGGACTAGTGCGTACACAATTTGGCGGTTGCAGTCTTCCCAGTTGGAGGCTTCCCAAGTGCCAGTGGTGGTAGTTCCTCAAATCAAGGTGGTGACGGCTTTAGGACGTTTAGAACCGCAGGGGGAAGTTTTGACGGTTTCTGCGCCTGTGTCGGCTGAGGGTAGCCGGGTTGAGCAATTGTTGGTGAAACAGGGGGATAGAGTGAAGGCGGGACAGGAGATTGCGGTTTTGGATAGTCGCGATCGCCTAGCCGCATCTTTACTGCAAGCGCAAGAGCAAGTAAAAGTAGCACAGGCTAATTTAGAGAAAGTGCTAGCGGGAGCCAAAAAAGGCGAGCTTAACGCCCAAAAAGCCACAATTGCCCGGATTTCCGCCGAAAGAGAGAATGAAATCACCGCACAAAAGGCGACAATTGCGAGAATAAATGCCGAAAGAGAGAGCGAAATTGCGGCGCAAAAGGCAACAATTGCCCGAATTAATGCTGAAAGAGAAAGCGAAATTGC
>JBAVZX010000559.1:0-2484 GCA_049589015.1 Phormidium sp.
TCTCTACTCTACATACTAGTTTTGAACTATCGAGAAGCCGATAAAGATGGTCCTGCGGTGACAATAACTAAATTATCAGGTCGCAGTAATTCTTTAGCAATTTGATTCACTTGTTCCGTAGTTACGGCTTGAATTCGTTGGGGAAAATTGTGAATTTCTGACATTTCCAAACCGTAAACTCGGTGCATTAAAATAGCCCCAGCTAAATTATCTGGATCTGCCAATTGTACAGGGTAACTTCTGGAAATAGAATTTTTGGCATTTTCTACTTCGGCATTTGTTACGCCTTGAGTGTGAACTTGTTGCAGCAAAGTCAAGGTGCTGGAAATTGCTTTTTTGGCATCTTCTGGCGCAGTCTGCATATTAATTAAAAACAGACCTGGTTGTTTACCTGTGTTAAAGCTGCTATAAATGCCGTAAGTTAAGCCTAAGCGATCGCGAATTTCCTCCCCTAACCTACTAGCAAAAGCATCACCACCCAAGATATGATTAAATACTGTTGCTGCATAATAACGCGGATCTTTGCGGTTAATTGCCCGATAACCCATGAAGGTAATTGATTGAGTTTTACCGGGAACTACGGGATTTAATTGTACAGTTTTTTCCGGCATTGGTACATCAGGAAAAGTTACTTCTGGTGCAACACCAGTTGCTTTCCAACTGCCAAATTGTTGTTGAATTAGCGATCGCACAGATGCCGAATCAAAATCACCCATCAACGTCAAAATCATCGTATCTGGACGATAATGCTGTTTGTAAAACCGCAAAATTTCCGCACGAGTAATACCCCGCAAACTATTAGCTGTGGGGAAAGCGTGAAATGGATGAGTTGGCGGATAAACCGTTTGTTGTAGGGTTTTATATGCTAAGAATTCGGGATCATCTTTACCTTGTTCTACATCGGAAATCGCCATTTCCCTGTTAATTTCCAATTGATCTGCCGGAAAAGTCGCATTTTGCAACACATCAGCTAAAGTTTTGATTACTATTGGCAAATCATTAGACAAACTACTGCCTTCAATACTCACACCTTCCGCGGCTTCCTCAAAACCCAAACTAGCACCAATATTTTCCAAAGATTTGACGATCGCTAAAACATCCTTAGTCTTAGTTCCATTCAGCAAATTCGCCGCCGTTAAACCCGCTAAACCTGACTTATTCTTCGGATCAAATTCTGTACCAGCACGAATATAACCACTCAAAGTTACTGCGGGAGTACTTCGATCGGGAAACAGCAACACTTGCATCCCATTATCTAAAGTAAAAGACTCTGGTAATACTTTTTGATTTGGTGTTTCTGAACTACTAGAAACTGGTGGCAGATACTTATTCACTAACTCTGGATCTACTCTTCCTCCAGAATTATAATTTCCCAAAGTTTGATGATTACTAACACTTTGAGGCTTGACTTCTTCCCGCAATTGAGTAGGTTGAAAATAACCTACAACACTTTTTGCTGGAGTCAAATACTTTTTCGCCACTCTTTGCACATCAGCAGCAGTAACTCGCGAAATTGCTGCCATCAAAGTATCCGTATACCGATAATCACCAGTTGCCGTTACAGCTTCTCCCAATTGAGTAGCTTGGGAATTAATATCTCGATTTCCTAAAATTGCCCCAGCTTTAAATTGTGCCTTTGCCCTTTTTAATTCCTCCGCAGTAATTCCTTGATTTTGCAAACTTGTAATTACTTGGCGAATCACACTTTCAACTTTTTGAGGTCTTTGATTAGGTGCAGCACTAGCAGCAAGTCCATACCAACCAATTCCTGCTAAAGTAGAAACTTCCCCTTCTACAGTGTTAGCAATTCCTGATTCTACCAAAGCTTCAAACAATCTAGCACTGCGTCCTCCTGTTAATACAAAATCCATCACTTGCAAAGCAGCTTCATCAGGATCACCTGCTTTTGGCAATGGATACATTATTTGTAATAAAGGCGCACTTCCCGGTTCTTTTAATACAATTGGTGCTTTACTCTTGGTAGTTGGAGAGGGAGTATTAGTGGGAGTTACTGGCTTTTCCGAAATCTTTTTCCTCTCTGCTTCTCCCCGTCGGGAAATGTTCCCAAATAACTCTTTAACTGTTTGCAAAGTGGGGTCAGTTTTAAAGTCTCCCACAATCAATAAAGTAGCATTATCAGGACTGTAAAAAGTTTCGTAATAATATCGTACTTGTTCAAGTGTAAACTTTTCTACATCTGCCTTAGACCCACCTACAGGTAGCCCATACATATTATTAGGAAAAGCTGCTTTAGCTACGGTACGATACAGGCGATATTCCGGGCTATTTTCATAACCTTGCAATTCCGAAATTACTACTCTTTTTTCCCTTTCTAAATCTTGGGGATCTAACCGGGCATTTTGCATTCTATCTGCTTCTAATGTGAGCAGTGCTGTTAGTTTATCCCGTTCTACAGTCCCATAATAAGCCGTTTGGTCATAACCTGTAAAAGCATTAGAATCACTTCCTAAAGCACTAAATAAA
>JBAVZX010000560.1:0-3927 GCA_049589015.1 Phormidium sp.
CGTTAATATCGATACTTTTAATTACTGAGTTATATCTTTCTACGTCGTCAATTAAACTCACGAAATGTTTATTCCTTTGGGTTATAATTATTTTTTTAAAATCTTCAAATACTAAGCCTATAGCAAAGAATAAATGAATCACAATTAAAGTTATCCGGTAATTAGGAAAACATAAAATTAATAATAAACAACTCAATATCAATAATGTTAAAATGATAATTGATGTGAAAATTTCCTGAACAACTTTCCGCAGTTTAAATGGTCTAATTACTGCATCTACACCTATCCGACTGAGGTGTTTTAATTCTCCTTTGGTAATTTCTAGACCCTGTAAATCAGGCTGCATTACTAGATGTGCTTTTTTCATTCTTTGCCAGTGGTGAATCATAGAAACTATACTAAATTACTTTTTCTATTTTATGTAATGTCGGTGGTAAATCTTACAAATAATTGCTATAATATAAGGGCTAACTAACTTGTAGTTAACCCCCATTTATTGGACAAAAGATTTACCAAAGGGCGCGAATACGTCTTTCATTGGTTGTATTTTGAGCTACACAACCTGCAAAAACCACTTGATTTTCGACTTCGATAAATGCTTCATTTCCTTTGGTAAACAGGGTGGTGTTATCGTTACTATAACGAACACCGGAAGCACTAGGAATTTGTTTGAGAGTTAGGGTTTGATTTTCACCTAGCTTAAGTTGTGCTGTTTCTGGTGAATATTGTGCCTCAAAAGTTTTACCGTTGCTGCATTGATAGCGGGAGACTTGCTGTTGCTCGGCGGTTGCTGGTAAACTAGCGATCGCCACAACCATTGGTAGTAGAAAAGCTGCGAGTTTAATTGTTTTCATAACTTCACATACCTGCACACAGCAGTTTAAGTTACTACTCTAGCTTACGATCGCTTTTGGCAAACGTGGGTAATTTCTTAGGAAATATTTAGCTATCACAGACTAAGCAACAAAAAAATCATCGGCTTTTTGCCAATGTGCTTCTGTGATATTACCGCTGATAGCTGAAAGTGCTGTTGACATGACGATAATATCATCAGTGAAACCCAGACCTACTACCCAATCTGGTATAGCATCTTCTGGTAAGAATAAATAAGTCAAGGTAGCAGCAATGATCCCTTTAGCATAAATTGGCGTTTCTGAATCTTTCATGCAATAATACATGGCGATCGCATCTTTGCTAAAAGGAACTTTACCAACTAAAGATTTAAGATTGCCAAGGAAGTCATCAAGACGAATTCCCAAAGGGATTTTCCCCTTTTTAACATCCTTAACTGCACCATTTAAAGCTGATGCAACTAATTGTAAAGGTTTGCTACCTAGATTTCTAATATTGCCCCCAGCAGCATCTAACTCGGTGTTAACTGCTTGAGAATTTTCGGTTCTTTTTTTTTAGCTTTCTTAGCTGCTTTTTTAGCTTTCTTAGCTGCTTTTTTCGGTTCTTTTTCCGCTTTTTTCTTCGCCTTCTTCGCTGCTTTTTCCGCCTGCTTTAAAGCTTTTTTCCCCGGTTTTACTACTTTCTCTTCAGCCTGCTTTTTCACCTCTTCTACCACCTGGGACGCTTGTTTAATACTTCCATCCAGTAGTGATTCAATATTCATGACTTAACCTCGCTTATTAACAAATTTTTCCCTTCCTGCTTTGAAAAAGCGTATATCCTTAACCTTAGCTTAACTTACGGGAAAAAGGGTTATTCTTAAAGATAAAAACTAAAAATATTACTTATAGATGAAGTAAAGAAAGCTGATTTAATTTGAAAATATTACTTTTGATAGTTGACGGAGCAATGATTTGAAATTTTAGAGGTTTAGCGATCGCTAATATTAACTATAGGTGAAGAGTGCGATCGCTGAAAATACCAAGAGCCAACTTTGACTTTATCCAGCCTAACATTGGAGAGTCTAGCAAGCAGAATTAGCTTTGTAATTCTGGATTAACATAAGGGTCTGTGTTAGGGTTTTGATAGGGTTCAGGATCAGTATTGATGTAAGGTTCGACATTGGGATCTTGATAAATTTTCGGTTCGCGATCGGTGTAAGGTTCGACATTGGGATCTTCGTAGGTAGTAGGATTTGGATCGGTATAAGGTCTAAGATTTGGATCTTTTTCGGACGCTGCTTTTGGACGATTTAAATGTTGTTCTAACATGATTACTCTCGTTTGCTTTTACGCTGATCTTAGAGAGTTTATCGAGTATATTCCTCTTTCTTAGGGTGTTATCATTAATCTATCTCAAGTAACAGGCGCAAGATATTGGCGCTATACTATCTCCTGAAATATAGGAAATGGTAAAGCCTTAACTTCTATTGTGCCTAATAAGTTAAGGTGTTCTTTCCAACTTCATTGCTTATTCCATAGGCTCAAAACCATTTACAGTACCTATCATATAATTTTTTAGGTTAGCTTCTATCCATTTAGCTAGTTGAGGTAAACCAATTTTGCGTGCGTGCTGAATAACAGCTTTGCAATCTGACATCTTAATAGCTTTATGCTTTCTAATCGCTTCCAAGTTTGAGTAGATGATTTGCGGTACTTTAACTTTTGTTTTCACATATTTTTGACTTGAATCTGTTGGTGGCGTTACAGATTTTACTTTTTCTCCGCTTAAATTTAGTAGAGTAGGCAGATAAGAAGCATTACTAATATTTATCAAACCGCTAGTCGAGTAGTGCTTTCGGAATTCCTGAAACTCAGTTGAATTTAGTAGAATTGGTGGATCAAATACAACTCCCTTATTTCCTGTAATTTCGTATTCTTGCGATTCTTGTAAGTACTTGACTTTTTTAATGACAAACTTTTCCCAAAATATGTAGATTTTTTTGCCATTTCCTGTCAATGACAGATCAATGCCTATTTCTTCACCAACTTCCTTAAGGTCAGAACCGCCTACAATAAGAAAAACTACATCTCCCAAAGCGTTTTGGCTGCAAGCCTTACGAGTATGAATAATAAAATTATTCGGTAAATGCCCTAATTCGTCGTATTTGTGATATTGAAGCCAATATTTGACAGCCATAGTTTAACTCCTTAATATCTTCTATTTTAAAGTAATTCTTTTTATTAAGAAACAGTAAATATACGCAAATTAATAGCAATATATTGGAATTATATACCAAGATTTTTAGTCATAAATTTCTACTTTTAGAATTTCCCAAAATTTTACCTCTTGTTTTACTTAAAGCTATTTTTTGGTTGACTTTGGCTGTTTTTCGCTCAAAATCAGCTTATTTTTCTGGTTAAATATTTTTAATTAATTGGTTGAATTTATGATGTCCTGTCATAATAAGCCCTCCTATTGCGCGACTTGAAGATGCGGAATATGAAAAAATTGCCTGGGCGCTGAATTATCGTTTGGGAACTTTAAGTTGATTGCGAATAGCGATCGCACTCCCTTTTCCCCTTTCAAGCTGTCGGTTGATTTCGGCGTTGAATTTGGTTGGGAAAATCTGGTACTAACAAAGATTTACTTAATTCTTCTTGCCGATTATAAAATCTCATTTTACCTTGAACATCGCAAACCCAAACTTCTTCTGCTCCGGCGGCGAAGTATAAATCTTTTTTCTCCACCATTTCTTCTAAAATATTGCTAGCAGATTTGACTTCTACGCAAATTTCAGGAGCAATAGAAGCAGCTGTTTCTTCTAAAATAATATCTGCTATTTGATCTGAACACCAAACAACATCAGCAACTTTCACTCCGTCAGTTGTTTGAATTGCACACTCTGGAAATGCTAACCCCGTTTTTTTTAGGGAACTCAGCAAAGTTACAATTATACCTTGATAAGCTGAATGCTTTGGCTTGGCTGGACTCATTACAATTTGTCCCCATTTGTTCAATTCAATTTTAAAAGGGAGGTCTTGTAACTGTTTATTTTCACATACTTCTTCCCATTTCATGACTAATTACCTCGAT
>JBAVZX010000561.1:0-3055 GCA_049589015.1 Phormidium sp.
CCATCACAGGCTCCAGTTTCTCAAATTCCATAGCCATTGGAGGCTCAGGAGGTAAAAGTCGTATCACCACCGATGATGGAAAAGGGCTGGGAGGAGCTATATTTGCCCTCACCCAAGAAACTATAGATGCTCAGAAGAAGATTAATGACCAAGGTTTACCCACCTCACCCCCAACCGTCACCATTAGCAGTGATACCACCTTTGAAAATAACGTAGCGCTTGATGCCGCGACCAAAACTCAAGCTGCCTCTGGACTTAAACTCAATACCAACGCTGCCTATGGCAATATCAAAAAAGTTCAAGATGGCCCCATTGCTGGCGCTACCCTGTTCTTTGATGGCAACCTCAACGGCACCCAAGACAGCGATGAACCCACCACCACCACCGACAGTGCTGGCAACTTTACCCTCGACATTCCCGATAGTTTCGACCTCAACAGCGACGGGTTTATTGATGCGGGTGAAGGAGAGTATGTCGCCATCGGCGGTACAGATGCCATTACCGGACAAGCCTTTACTGGCAGATTGCGGTCGGTTCCCGGTTCTACGGTAGTTACCCCTCTAACCACTTTGATTTCTACCCTCGTCGATACCGGGGCACTTCCAGAAGCATCCGAAACCCAAGTGAAAACCGCTTTGGGACTTCCCAGCAGTGTTAATTTAGCCACCTTTGACCCCATCGCGGCGGCTCAAGCGGGTTCTAGTGAAGGCAAAGCGGTGTTAGCGGCACAGGTAGCAGTGCAAACTCTGATTAGTCAAATCAGTAACTCCCTGCAAACCGTTGCTGGCATCAGCAGCAATAGCTTAGATGCTCAGGTGACAGCTAACCTAGCCCAACTCCTGCAAAGTGGCAGTTTCAACCTCAGTGATAGTACGGCGATTCAAACTTTGATTACTAACACAGTTAGTAATATAACCAATACTTTAGCAGAGGTAGACCCAGGCAACACCATTAACCTAGAGGCGATTACCACCAATGTTGCTCAATTATCCCAAGTGATTGCTGCCAGCAATCAACAAATTCTCACCGCTACCAGCAGTGATGATATCTTCAAAGCCCAAAAAGTTGCCCAAACTAGCGTCTCTCAAGATTTAGTTGCTGCTTTCAATGGCACAAAATCCTTTAGCGAGGTTGTGGCTAATAATACGGGAGTTGCCCTAACTAATCAAATTAATGCTGAGACAATTGACACTTCTGCAATTATTCAAGCTTACGCAGATAGTTACTTGAGTGGCGACCAAGTTTTACGCTCAATTAATAGTAGTTACATTACTCTGATTCTGTCTAGCAATCCTCCCCACGATTTGATGTTTGGCGATGATTTGGCTAATACTCTGACGGGTGGAATTGGGAATGATACGATTTTTGGCAGAAGTGGCGATGATTTGCTCAATGGTAATCAAGGTCAAGATTTTATCAATGGTAATCAAGGCAACGATACCATTTTTGCTGGAAAAGATGATGATTTGGTGCGGGGTGGTCAAGGTGATGACCTAATCTCTGGTGATTTGGGTAATGATACTCTGTGCGGTGATTTGGGCAATGATACGGTTTATGGAGGTGTCGGTGATGATGTGGTCTTGGGTAATGCAGGCGATGATGTTTTAAATGGCAATCAAGGTAATGATACCTTGTTCGGTGGCGATGGTAATGATTTGCTGCATGGCGGTCAAGATCATGATTTCTTGTCTGGTGGTCTAGGTAATGATACTGTTTATGGCGATTTGGGTAACGATACTTTGTGCGGTTATATCGGCAATGATTTGCTCTTCGGTGGGGCGGGTAATGATATTTTTGTTTTAGGTTCTGGTCAGGGTGCTGATGCGATCGCTGATTTTGTGGTTGGTCAAGATTTGGTGAAGTTGATTAATAATCTCAGTTTGGCTGAAATAACTATTTCTCAAGGAACTGGTAATCAAGTTGCTGATACTTTGATTCGGGTGAGTGCTACTAATGAGTTGTTGGCATCTTTGAGTAATGTTTCTGCTAGTTTGATTACGGCTAATTCTTTTTTGGTTGGTTGAAGTTAGGTACGTAGTTGCGCTTTAGCGAAGACAGCGCAACTACGTACCTTTTCGCCTCCAGCGCTAAAAGAGGCAGAGCCTCCAAAACAGCATTCCCAGGTGGAACCTGGGAACGAGTCAACTAGAAGAGCGCTAAAGCGCAACAACGTACTTTCTAAATTCCCCTTTGTTGAAGATTTTTTTATGCTCGATCGCAATTTCCTCTATCTTACTGGTCTTCCTGGTTCTGGCTTAGGGTTTTTAAGTCAGCTTTTGGCACAACATCCTGATATTTATAGCGATCGTTTGCGTTCGCGCAGCGTGCCGTTAGGCGTATCGCCTTTGTGCGATATTCTGGTTAATTTTCGCTCTTTTGTTAGCAATAACCCGCAAGTGGTTAATTATTTTAATCAGGATTTTAACCCGACGATGGTGCGATCGCTTTCGGGAATTAGAGGGTTTATCAACGGTTGGTATTCCCCAATTTCTCAACCTTGGATTGTGGATATTCATCCCCAATGGTTACAATATTTAGAATTAATTCATTTACTCGATCCTAATTGTCGAATGGTGGTTTGCGTGCGAGAATTAGGACAAGTTTATGCAGCTATAGAAAACCAACATCAACAAACTCTGTTGTTAGATTTTCCCGAAAAATTGGCTGATTTGTCAAGGGCCGATCGCGCCCAACAATTATTTGCTCCTCAAGGGGTTGTTGGTTCATTTCTCAAGTCTTTAGAACAACTGCAAGATTTAGAGGACAGCTTACAACAACGACTTTTTTATGTGGTTTATGAGCATTTAATGAGCGATCCAAATGAGGTGTTAACGGACTTAGTGAAATGGTTAAATCTTGCGCCTATTTCACTTGATTTAACAAAAATTAATTCGGAGTTACCTAGTTATTCGGAATCTTTGGGTAAATATGTGGAAGAATTTTATAATCCGAATCAATCTTTGGTTTATTATACTTTACCTAATCGGTTTGAAGTTACTATTAAACAAAACTTTAGTTGGTTTTATCGGATTTTTTATCCGGGTCGATTGTAGGT
>JBAVZX010000562.1:0-8459 GCA_049589015.1 Phormidium sp.
TGATTTCCGGGCGGGCTAAAAGCGCAGGTGCAAGATCTCAGTAAACAGAAGATCGATCGGTTATTGTTTAATCTCGAAGAAATTAGCTTAGATTTAGAAATTAACTTTTCCCAATCAATTTTTTGAATTCACTCCAAAAACGCAGCCGGAGAAAGATGAAAAAACTCAGCTAATTTTTGCATTTGACTTGCCGTAAGTTCCCGTTCCCCACTCAGTACCTCAGACACCTGCGATTTACTTTCAAATATCCCAACCAAATCTTTTTCGGAAATGTTATCTTCTTCCATCAAAGCTTTCAGCAAATTTATCCCTTTAAGCACTGGCATTGGTTCATGTTTTTGTTCATAATCATAAACTAAAGTGCCAAGCACATTCAAATAATCTCGGTCATCTTGAGTAATATTTCTTCGATCCAAAATCGAATTAATCCGATTTTGAGTAGCGATTAATTCAGCTTCACAAGTAATCGGACGGGGAGGAAAATTTGTGATTAATTCAATGTAATAGCTACTAGGTGTTTTCAAACCACTCGTCATTTTTCCAATTCTCCTTATCATATTCTGCATGAGTTAAAACATTGCGAATAAACACTATTTGGTATTCATAATCGACAAAAGTTAAGCATTTTTTGCCTTTGGAAGGGCGAAGCATTCGGACAAAAAATCTAGGGTTTGAGTACATAAATTGTCACCCGAATGCTTCGCCCCTACCCAAAACTTGAGCAGGGCGATCGATCTTTAGTCCGGCAATAATTTATGAAACACCATTTATAGCAAAGAAGGCAGAAGACAAAAGGGAAAGAAAGGATAAAAATAAAATCTAATTTCCCCATCCCCCCATCTCCCCATCTCCCCATCTCCCCATCTCCCCATCTCCCCGTCTCTCTCCTGCCTTCCTGCTATTGCACGCTACCTGGAGGCGGTACGGGGATATTTACGGGTTGAGAGGGTTGTACTATGCGTCCGGTGCCGGGGGGTAGGGGGATGACGGCGGGTTTATTGCGATCGCTAGATACTCCCGTTTCCCCTGGTGGTGGGGGTAGATTTGCCGGAAGATTGAAAGTTGGTTCTTGTCCGGTTTCTGGTACTACTAGAGGCGAAGTATTGGAATTACTGGTTTGGGGGGGAGTTTCCACGGTACCCACCATTTGCCGCAAGTAGGACTTGGGATCTTCTGCTACCCAGCCTAAATCGGAGTTATAACGCACTTCAAAATGTAAATGGGCTGTTTCCAGATCTGGGCTACCTGTGTTCCCAACAGTTCCTAATTGTTGCCCCTGTCTTACTGGTTGTCCAGTAGTAACAGTAATACTATCCAAATGTGCATAGCGAGTTTGTTGTCCTTCTTGATGATTGACAACTACCAAATAACCATAATTTTCTCGATCGCCAGCAAAAGCCACAATACCATCCCCAGCGGCTAAAACTGGCGTACCTGGGTTAGCGAGTAAATCTAGCCCACTGTGGAAAAATACTTTGCGTGTACCCGGATGCAGTAACCAACCATATCCCAAAGCTACAGGCGCAACAGTTGGTAAAGGATAGCCTCTGAGAGTAGTATTCTCAACAAAATTATCGCTGCCTGCTGGCGACCAATTTACCCCAGGTAAAAAGACAATTCTCAGATCTTCCTGACAGCCGTTGGTTTCATATACCAAAACCTCTCGGACCTTATAAGCTGCTGCGACATCTCGCCAGGTTTGATTTGGGGGAACTTCTACTGCTACGCCATTAAACGGAGGAATGATGATTTCACTCCCCGCCCGTACCTCACCTTGTCTAATGCTGGGATTCATTCCCATCAGGGTAGCAGGAATCAGGTTATAAAGTCTGGCAATACTGTCAATTGTCTCCCCTGGCGCAACTAAGTGTTTTTTGAGCCTGGATAAAGCAGCTTCAGGACAGTTGAGGTTGTTAGCCTCCTCTGCGTTGGCTTTTACTCCTGCAATCGGAATATTTAGCAATAAAAGTGCGATCGGAAGGGTCAGTAGTCCTTTGTTAATTTTCATTTGCCAATCGTTCAATATCCTTCGCCATTTGTTATCTTGAGTTTTTTATAGCCCTTTGTTCTCAGCCATTTACGAATGACTGCCCCGGATCAGGCAGGTCGCCAGTAAAGAACAGGCTAAATTAGATTTAATTACTAGTTTCTGTGTGTTTGGGCATCATGAATTATGAGTTTATCTTTTAAACAACTGACTCTTTATTTAACTTTACTGAGTTTAGGTGGTGGGGCAGGAATCTTAGGCAACCGCTACCTACAATCAGAAAATCCTATCAGACAGACTGCCTCAATGACACCCGTAATGCCGCAGCCGCTACCGCCTCAGCCTAGCCCATCGTTAGACAGACTCCCAATTTCACCGGGTAATGTTAATTTTATCGCTGAGGCTGCCCAAAAAGTTGGCCCCGCTGTGGTTCGGATTGATGCGGCGCGGAAAGTGGAAACTAGATTACCAGAATTGTTTCAAAACCCTCTATTTCGGGGGTTTTTTGGTAATGAAAAGCCTGTTCCATCAGATGAACGGGTGGAACGGGGTACGGGATCGGGTGTAATTTTGTCTGCGGATGGGCGTTTGGTGACTAATGCTCATGTGGTGGCGGGGGCAGATATTGTGAGAGTGACGCTGAAAGATGGTCGTTCTCTGGATGGTCGTGTACTCGGTGTGGATCAACTTACTGATGTGGCGGTGGTGAAAATTGAGGCGAAGGATTTACCCACGGTAAGTTTGGGTAGTTCGCAAAATTTGGTTCCGGGAGAGTGGGCGATCGCGATCGGCAATCCCTTGGGTTTGGATAATACTGTGACTGTGGGCATTATCAGCGCCACGGGACGTTCTAGTTCTCAAGTAGGTGTCCCGGATAAAAGAGTTAACTTTATTCAAACTGATGCCGCTATTAACCCCGGAAACTCTGGCGGGCCTTTATTAAACTCTAATGGAGAGGTAGTTGGGATTAATACGGCGATTCGGGCTGGTGCTCAAGGGTTGGGTTTTGCGATCCCGATCGAAATTGCTCAAAGAGTCGCTAACCAACTGTTTGATAAAGGGCGTGTGGAACATCCCTTTTTGGGTGTTCAGATGGTGACTCTCTCTCCCGATATGAGACGCAAGATGAGTCAAGAGACAGAACTGAAAATCACTCAAGATCAGGGAGTCTTGATCGTGCGAGTTCTGGAAAAGTCCCCAGCCCAAAAAGCTGGTCTACGCGCAGGTGATATCATCGAAAAAATCGGCGACCAGATTGTTAAAGATACCTCTGCTGTCCAGCAAGTGGTGGAATCTAACGAGGTTGGTGTTGTCCTGGAAATGGAAGTGAACCGCAATGGTCGCAGACAAAAACTCCAAGTAAAGACAGGAGTTTATCCTAAACAGCTAAATTAGCACCAATTTTAGATTTTAGAATGCGGATTTTAGATTCTTTGGTTGGTGTCTGCGATCTTCAAGCCTGCGTAACTGAGAATCTAAAATCTCAAATCTAAAATTGATGCAGGTTCACTTCCTTAGTAGCTACAGGGAGTGCCATTGATTTAAGACGCTGACCCACCGGATTTTTCATCCTTGGCTGAGTCTGAGAGTGTATGCGACCCAAGAAGGCTCTCTTCTAGCTGCATCCTTTGTTCCATCTGGCGGAGAAAATAGCCAGTCATCATCGCGGAAGCTAACAGCCCAGCCAGGTTTTCCCGGTCTGTAGTAATTTCTACATTAAAGTGTTCACCCGGTAACATCCCGACTAAACCTTGGACGTTCTGGGAAATAATTTGTTTGATTTCGGGACTGACTGACTTAGCTACACGCTCCAATACCTCCGGCGACTGATGCTGGAGATAGGTCAATAACTCATTAGTTTGAGTATCTTGCGCGTTGCTACTGAGATGGTTGGGGTTAAAGACCATGTGAATCCCACTTGTTTTACTACTACTAATCTAATCGATTTTGATCTGAATGAAGGGACTGGGGACTGGGGACTGGGGAGATGGGGAGATGGGGGGATGGGGAGATGGGGAGATGGGGGGATGGGGAGATGGGGAGATGGGGAGATGGGGAGATGGGGGGATGGGGAGATGGGGAGAGTAGAAGAACTAGTTTGGATGATTGATTTCCCCCTGCTCCTCTGCTCCTCTGCTCCCCTGCTCCTCTGCTCCTCTGCTCCTCTGCTCCCCTGCTCCCCTGCTCCCCTGCTTCTGTGCTCAACTCTGTGCTTGCTGTTCGAGGACTTTGGGGAGTTCTTCGAGTTGGAAGTATTGGTGAAATTTATCTGTTACTTGTAGCCAGTACGATCGACTATCGGTTTGGCGGCGTTTGCGGACATAGCCTAATTCTACTAGTTCTTGTACTTGTTGATAAGCGCCGGAACCTCTGAGGTCAACTAAATCTGTTTGGGAGATCGGACCTTTGAGGGCGATCGCTGCTAAGGTACGTAAAGCCCCGACTCCTAGTTCTGGGGGGATTAAGTTTTGCATTAGGGTATGAAATGTCGATCGCAGTTGTAAGCTGTAACCTTCTGGTGTTTCGACTACTTCTAATGCGCTGTCTCGATGTGCGTAGTCGTTGATTAGTTCGATCAGTGCTTCTTTGACTTCGGACCGATCGCAGGCAGCATACTCAGCGATTTCTGATAGCGAAAGTGGCTGTCCTTTTAAATACAAAATGGCTTCAATTTTAGTTGCTAAACGATGCGACATCTGATGTTTAAGTTAAATGTTACTATTTTCGAGAAACTGGTGTTTCTGGAATAGCATGATAGCATTTTCGCTATTGCTGACTCCTGTTTAAGTTAATTCTATTTTGAATTTATTTCCTTTTTGTTTAATATTGAAAGAATTACATGATTTAAGAAATTTTCTTAAGGTGCCACCCAAACCTAATTCTTTAATTACAGACCGAGGCGGTTTGCCATAAATAGTCATGAATTCTTTGGCTAATACATTCAGAGAAATATCTTCTTGGGGATTTTGTGACTTGATTTTTTTCATTAATTGGATCAAGGCTTTTTCTAATTTTTCTTTGCTGTCGATCGATCCTAAGATATTTCCGTTAGTTGTGGTTCCGTTGCGATCGCCATTCCCCAAACCATTGATATGATTTAAAATTACCTCTGTTGTTAAATTGTTGCTATTACTTGATTTACTCCCAGTTGGTTTTGATTTTTCGCTAACAATATTTTCTTGTTTAACGATACTACATCTAGCTTGAAACAGTGCCGAAACAGCAGAGATTTTTGAGAGTCTTTCATCAATCGATTCTCGCTCTGACTGAATCAAAGTTTCTAGTTGATCCATTAACATATCTAATTGGGGAATTTCTGTTTCTAAGCTAATCGAGTAATGTTTAGTTTCTCCGGTGTGGCGATTTTCCACAATTAATTTGCCATCATTACGGCGTACCCAATAAACTACTATACCATGATTTTGTAACTGATGACAAAGGTGCATAAATAAGCCATCAGAGGAACAAATAAATACTTCTTTAACGTGAGGATATGGTTTAAAAATTGCTGCGCCAAAAGCAATCATTTTGGCATCGGCGCTGTTTTTGCCATTGGGAACATGAATTAACTGATAACCGCGATCGTACAATTGAGTATCTTGTTTTGCCAGCGATGTATTTCGCCAATTAGCGAAAGCAATTTTAATTAACTGCTGAGATTGGGCTAAACTAAGGAGAAACTTTTCCGCATTCAAGTCAATTTTCAGATTTTCTACATCTAAAAGCAACACCGAAACTACAGTTTCCGAAGCAGATCTAATTTCCTCATCCATCTGGATATTCAAGGGCAAATTTTCCGAATCATTACTCTCAGTAACAGTTGTGAATTCTGGTATTGGTTCTGATTCTAAATCTGTGCTAACTTCGGGCAGAGAAATTTCCGTAGTTGACAATACAGAACTAGCTGTCTCTAAAAATTGTCGCCCACAATTTTTGCACAAATAATTTTGTCTGCCATTGCGACGACCATTTTTGCGAAAAGAAGTAGATTGGCATTTGGGACATTTCATCAAAACTCCTTGGGTCTGAAACCCCGTCCTTTTAGGACGGCTTTATAAAATCGATGTTTACCCTCAAAGAAACTGTCCTGACTTAGTAACCCAAGTTGCTAGTTATTAATTTTGAATATTTTTTTAGGCTGTAGGGTGCGTCAGAGTCATAAAATTAGTGATTAGATCCAGAATTTGGCGCTCTGACGTACCCTACTCAATATAACTAGCAACTTGAGTTAGTAGCACTTTCTCACATAATATAAAAAAGGATGTTTTACAAAACTTAAAATAATGGCTAGGGATTTACGGGGATTTATTAAACTACTGGAAGAACGGGGACAATTACGGCGAATTTCAGCTTTGGTTGACCCAGATTTGGAAATTGCCGAGATTTCTAACCAAATGCTACAACGGGGTGGGCCTGCGTTACTATTTGAAAATGTTAAAGGTTCTCCTTTTCCTGTCGCCATAAATTTAATGGGGACAGTGGAAAGGATTTGCTGGGCGATGAATATGCAGCATCCTTTGGAGTTGGAAGATTTGGGGAAAAAGTTGGCGATGCTGCAACAACCAAAACCACCGAAAAAGATTGCTCAGGCGGTAGAGTTTGGTAAAGTGTTGTTTGATGTGTTGAAGGCGAAACCTGGAAGAGATTTTTTCCCATCTTGTCAGCAAGTTGTAATTCAAGGTGATGATTTAGATCTTAATCAAATTCCGATGATTCGCCCTTATGTGGGTGATGCGGGGAAGATTATTACTTTGGGATTGGTGATTACTAAAGATTGCGAAACGGGAACACCAAATGTGGGGGTTTATCGCTTGCAATTGCAATCTCGCAACACTATGACTGTGCATTGGTTGTCTGTGCGAGGTGGGGCGAGACATTTACGGAAGGCGGCGGAAAATGGGAAGAAGTTGGAAATTGCGATCGCACTAGGCGTAGATCCTCTAATTATTATGGCAGCTGCCACTCCGATTCCTGTAGATTTATCTGAATGGTTATTTGCTGGATTATACGGCGGTTCTGGTGTCCAATTAGCGAAATGTAAAACCGTAGATTTGGAAGTTCCCGCAGACTCGGAATTTGTTTTAGAAGGGACAATTACACCAGGGGAAGAGTTACCAGATGGCCCGTTTGGGGATCATATAGGATATTATGGCGGCGTGGAAGATTCGCCTTTAATTCGGTTTAATTGTGTAACGCATCGGAAAGATCCGATTTATTTGACGACTTTTAGTGGTCGTCCTCCGAAAGAAGAAGCGATGATGGCGATCGCACTTAATCGCATTTACACCCCAATTTTACGCCAACAAGTCTCCGAAATTGTCGATTTCTTCCTCCCAATGGAAGCACTAAGTTACAAAGCAGCAATCATCTCCATTGATAAAGCATATCCCGGACAAGCAAGACGCGCCGCATTAGCTTTTTGGAGTGCATTACCCCAATTTACCTACACCAAATTTGTCATTGTTGTAGATAAAAATATCAATGTGCGCGATCCCCGTCAAGTTGTTTGGGCAATTTGTTCCAAAGTCGATCCAACCAGAGATGTGTTTATTCTGCCAAATACACCATTTGACAGTTTAGATTTTGCCAGCGAAAAAATCGGTTTAGGTGGACGCATGGGCATAGATGCAACTACCAAAATCCCACCAGAAACCGAGCACGAATGGGGCGCACCTTTGGAGTCCGATCCCGGCATAGCGGCGATGGTTGAAAGACGCTGGGCGGAGTATGGTTTAGCAGATTTACAACTAGGAGAAGTCGATCCGAATTTGTTTGGTTATGATGTTAAATAGATAGCTTAATTTACCCAAGTAATTGGGTGCATTATACCGTCTTCAAAAAATATCATAGTTGACGGGTGGGTAGCTAGTCACTCCCACCCAGAGGGTATGTTTGGGAATTTTGAAAAACTCTTCCCAAGCAAAGCTATTTATCTAACTTTACAACTTTAAATAGCTTACAAATGGTTGCTCCCCAAGAAACACTTTACGATAAAGGCGGTATCCGAATTACTTCAACTCTACTGCAAAATGGAAATACATCCTATCGAATCCGCGATCTACATCGTTTTAGTAGAAGTGAAGAAAAGGTGATTGTCAATCAATCACGAACTGACTTGGTAATTATTGGTGTGCTGTTATTAATGTTTGGCCTTTTGTTGTTGCAACCCTTGGCAGTTATCATAGGATTGATTATGATTATCCTGGGGTCAAATAGTAGTTTTGAGCAAGTGGAATATGTCCTAACTATTATTACGAATAAAAACCAAGAAATTAGGATTGCCAAAACGAGTAGAGAAGAAATGAACACAATTCAAGAAACTTTGGAAAAAGCAATTTATTATTCCGCACCTGGAAGGGAAGGTGCTAATTAACCCAAGTTGCTAGTTATTAATTTTGAATATTTTTTTAGGCTGTAGGGTGCGTCAGAGTCATAAAATTAGTGATTAGATCCAGAATTTGGCGCTCTGACG
>JBAVZX010000563.1:0-3107 GCA_049589015.1 Phormidium sp.
GTTGTTGGTCAGCATACTTTGGGTCAATACCCAAGCGAATATGAGCTTCTGCTGACTCGGGAAACTTCGCCGTTGCTGTCTCTTTTAACAAATTCAGCGCTTCTAACGGCTGGTAAGGTCTTTCTTCAACTTTTTTCCGCAGTTCTTGAAGTCTGCGCGATACTTTTTTCACCTTGTTGTCTCCTGGGGTATCTCACGAAGTCTTCCTTCTCCCCCGATATGGTTAACAAAAAATTTGTCTGTTGGCTAATCGGAATTAAATTCCCCAAGCCTCTAGTCTGTAACGTTAATACCCATATTCCGGGCTGTACCTTCCACAATCTTCATTGCCGCATCAATGTCATTCGCATTCAGGTCAGGCAATTTAGTTTGGGCAATTTCTCGCAGTTGCGCTCGATTAATCGAACCAACTTTCTTTCGATTAGGTTGATCTGAACCTTTGTCTACTCCTGCTGCTTTGGAAATTAATACCGAAGCCGGAGGAGTTTTCAGTACAAAAGTAAAACTGCGATCCTCATAAACCGAAATTTCTACCGGGATCACCATCCCAGCTTGATCGGCAGTTTTGGCGTTATACTCTTTACAAAACGCCATAATATTCACCCCATGCTGACCCAGTGCTGGGCCTACAGGAGGGGCTGGATTGGCCTTGCCTGCATTCAAGGCCAACTTAATCATTGCTACAACTTTTTTCGCCATCTATTTCGTTAGCTTTGTTTTTGAACCTGATTAAATTCCAATTCCACAGGCGTATCCCGCCCAAATATTGATAGTAACGCTTTTAGCTTACTTCGCTCAGGGCTGACTTCAATCACCTCTCCTTCAAAATCTTTAAAAGGGCCAGAAAGGACGATAATTCTGTCTCCCACAGCCATATCGATTTTCACGACAGGCTCTTGCTCCCGTGCTTGCTTGAAGATTCTTTCAACTTCAGTATGGCTTAACGGTAGTGGTTTGACGTGACCTCTACCCCTTCCGTAGCGGCGTTTTTGTTCTGCCCCGACAAAGTTAATCACATTTGGTGTATTTTTGACAACCTGCCAGCTTTCATCGTCCATGATCATTTGCACTAGCACATAGCCGGGGAAAACCTTTTCTTCGCTATGCTGTCTGCTGCCATCTTTACGAATTTTAACAGCAGGTGTCTGAGGAATTTCTACTTGAAAAATTCGATCAGCCACATCTAATGTTTCGATGCGCTGTTCCAGGTTGGTTTTGACGCGCTTTTCACAGCCAGAAGCTACCTGCACAGCATACCAACGAAGTCCTTGATGAAAGTCTTCTTCGGATAATCCTGCGTCCGATTGTGCTTCTCGCTGTTCGCGATCGTCTGGTTCATCTGTTGTAAAACTCATCAAAAACCTCGTTGGAAACCCTTGCACTTAAGCTAAGGGAGGAAAATGAATCACAGGATTGATCCTGTTGTTTCACTGTATATTTACAGTACAGCCGACTAAACGCAGTGAGCCAAACCTGACCGTGAGAATCGGAGACTACGTGATTCGTGCTTTGCACTTCTAGAGAGTCAAACAGATTACGAAAGTTTGGGGAGCGAATTAAAAACATAGTTTGCTGATTGAACCTAGACAACAACATAGAAGTAGAGGGTTCTAGTCTGGAAACTTAGACTAGGTAAAACTTCTAGGGTGAGTGTACAAGTAAGCTCAATGGGTTCGTACCCGGAGAGTCTAGGGGTAATTGACACCACCTTGGTCTGATCAAGTGTGACTTTAGTCTACGTAATCAGTCCTGAAGAATCTCCTTGCCTTTAGGCCGGAGAGTGTCAACCGAACACCTTTGCTGATCCCCAACTAAAAAAGTTGTCTACCAAATAAATCAAAAGTGCCGAGAGAATCACCATTAAAATCACCGCAGCGGATTCGCTGATCAACTGCTGTCTACTAGGCCAGACTACCTTATCTAGTTCTTCTTTGGTTCCTTGTAAAAACTTGACGGCGCTAAACCCAGCTTCTTTTTCTTCAGTTTCTGCTTCACCTTTTTTCGCCACGTTCTTTCATTCCCCCCTTTTGCTTTTGATTTACAGAATCCCTAAACACTGCCAAAACTTCCCAAATTAACATTTTAGAGTTTTGTGGCATTTTTTAAGAATGCTATTCCTCACTAATCACTCAGACTACTATTTTATAAGAAATGCTGAATCCTCGCTTACCTATCCAGCCTACTCACAGTAAAAAACCCAGATCCTTTGGAAATCTGGGTTAACTACGCGCCCTGGAGGACTTGAACCCCCGACATCAGGTTTTGGAGACCTGCGTTCTACCAACTGAACTAAGAGCGCTTACTTGTGAGTCTGCTCCGGTGGTTTGCACTTCCATTGCATTTTCTTAGTGTAGCGCAAAAAGAGTTGGTTTGCTATTTTTTTTCGCAAATTACCTCCTCAACTTGCGGATTGTAGTTAAACCCGATTGGCGATCGGGAAAATTTTTCTTTCCATTTCCCTATCCCAGCGTTACTCCCCTGAGAAATTTGGGGACATTACTGTTAATTGGTGGGGCGATCGAAGCGCTGTTTCAGACGAGTCGCTTTACCAACGCGATCGCGCAGATAATACAACTTAGCCCGACGTACATCACCCCGACGGATAATCTTAATGCTGGAAATCCGGGGAGAATGCAGTAAAAATACCCGTTCTACACCCACATTTTGGAAAACTCGGCGCACTGTAATCGTTTCGTTGATTCCACCATTGCGCTTGGCAATCACCACACCCTCATAAGGCTGTGTCCGTTCCTTGCCACCTTCTTGAATCACCACGCCAACTTTGATTGTATCGCCCACATAGATTTGCGGCTGATCCTTTTTCAAATATGACTCTTCAATCGATCGGATAATTTCTTGAGCGTGCATAACTTTTCAAATAAACACACAATTTATTATCCTACCTTGATTCCTAATGTTTGGTCAATCGGAAATAATGGACTCTCCACAAAACATAGTAGAGACGTTGTATACAACGTCTCTACTCGTTCCCAGGTTCAACCTGGGAACGAGTAACAGAGGCTCTGCCTCTAGGTGCAAGATCTCAGGTAGGGCGGAGATTATGAAAGTTAGAAACTAATGGTAGTCCGTATTACTCCTACCCAAAT
>JBAVZX010000564.1:0-2126 GCA_049589015.1 Phormidium sp.
TTCTCTTCTCTCTGTGTCCTCTGCGTCTCTGCGGTTCCCAAAAATCTATTGCTATAATTCATCACCAAAACCTCTTTAACTTTCCCTCGTTTATTGCCATTTGAGTTAATCGCTCTCGCCGCCAATATTTCCTCAATAGTAAAATCTCTATACAACTCCCGAATAAAACCACAATCTGAATTAGACAACATAACTTTTACACCTTTTTTAGTAAGTTCTACAAATACATCCTTTAATTTAATTTGGTCTTTTTCACTAAAAGAGTAACGACTATAAGCAGTAAAATTGCTGGTAGCACTTATGGGATGGTAAGGCGGATCAAAATAGACAAAATCACCCTTTTTCGCATAATTAACTACTTCCTCGAAACTCCTTACTCTGATTTCCGTAGATTGCAGTGCAGCGGCAACAGAACGTAGTAAATCTGGCTGACAAATTGGCGGATTTTTATATTTGCCCATTGGCACATTAAATTTACCTTGAGAATTTTCCCGATATAAACCATTGAAACAAGTTTTATTTAAATAAATTATCCGCGCCGCCCTTTTAATTTCTGCTTTATATGTTTGAGAACGTATTCGATAATAGTAGTCTTTATTATGTTTTTGTTGATGCTGGGCTAAAATTTCAATTAGAGATTCAACCTGATCTCTAACACAGCAATATACATTAATTAATTCGGCATTAATATCTGTTAAAACCGCATTCTTTGGTTGCAGATGAAAAAATACTGCACCTCCTCCTAAAAATGGTTCATAGTAGGTGTTAAAATCCTTGGGAAAAAGCTTACTATATTGTTGAATTAGCTTACTTTTGCCACCTGCCCATTTCAGGAATGGACGAGGAACAATTGTTTGCCGAGTGTCAATTAACATCGATCGCTAATAAGAATTAATGACATAGACTACATAATATTAGCAGTTTTTGAGTTGTTAGGTGAAGAGAGAATATGTTAGATCTGTTTGTAAAATAAGATAGTTAAGCGCGATCGCCTTTTCCCCAATACCCAGCTTTCAGTGCCAAGGAAAACCCGTGATTAAATCCCATCATGTCTCAGCAATTTTGACCACTTCTGAGGCAATCTCTCACTGGAATGAAACCGATTTTATTCAGGTGTTAAAACAAGCAGCTATTACTGCCAAACTTTCACCAGTGGGGGAACTTTCCGTTACCTTTCAACCCCAAGGAATTTCCGCAGTTATCTTACTTGCAGAATCTCATGTTGCCATCCACTTTTGGCCCGAAGAAAGAAAACTTTGTGTTGATATTCATGTCTGCGATTATTCCCAAGACAATCAACAAAAAGCTCATATTTTAGCTAATTTACTTACATCAAAATTGAGTGAAAATAGCCAAAAAGAACATTGGGAAAATTTAGAAGTTACTGGTTAATTCCCGAATTTTATAAAAAAGCCCAAGCAATTAAAAATGAAGCCGCAATATAAGCAAATGCCTCGATTAATCCTGCACCGACATTGGGAATTTCTTGATTGACAATTTCATCAGATATTTTGACTCCAGGTACTAAAATTAAATCAGCTAACCAGCGAATTACTACTAATGAACCTAAGCAAAATAGTAAAATTAATCCGTACTGAGTAAAACTGGTAAACCAATTTTGAAATTCTGGGCTAAAGGCTACTCTCACAATATTTCCTGTACCAATTAATAAGCCAGATAATGCAATTCCAGCGGCAGGATTATTGCGTTTTTCAATTTCGCCAAACACATCATAAGTTGTGACTTTCGGATAAATAATACTGACTAAAAATAATACTGCTAATCCAATTAACCAACATACTAATCCTACCAACCAACCGCCACTTTCTCCGGCTAAAGCGGCATTCAAAATTAAGCCGTTAGCAATGTGAATTCCTGCTTCTACAAAAGCTGCACCAATGTTACGTTCTTCTAATACTTCTCTGGCGGTATCGCATTGGCGAAGAATTAAGCGATCGCCTATCCACGCCCCTGCTAACATAAATAAAATTACCGTCGCCCCATAACTCGCTAAATTCGTTATTTTCTGTTGCCAACTACTTGCAGGTTGTGCTAAAACTCCACCAAGGGCAATGACAATTCCCAAGTAATAACCTACTAAAGAAATTGCTACTGCTGGATTATCT
>JBAVZX010000565.1:0-6677 GCA_049589015.1 Phormidium sp.
TTAATGGAGTGGGAAAAAATGTTGATGGGAGTTCTAACCCAACCCAAATATCAGTTTTAACTACGGGAAGTGGCGAAGCTGGAACTTTAAAGATTCAAACCAGAAATTTAATTGCTGAAAATGGGGGTCAAGTAACTGCTTCTACCACAGGAAGTGGAAAGGGGGGACTTTTAACTGTTAACGCCGAAAACATAGAGTTAAATGGTCGTTCGCCAGATGGGATTTCTCCCAGTGGTTTATTAGCGAGGATAGAAGGAAACACTGCTACAGGAAATGGGGGAGATTTAATCGTAGAAACAGGACGTTTAACTGTAAGAGATGGTGCTAGAGTAGCAGCAGCTTCGTTAACTCAAGCACAATTAAAACCGAGCGAACAAGGGAAAGCAGGAAATGTGACAATTCGCGGTAATAATGTAGAAGTAACCGGAGTTGGTAAGAACGCTGATGGAACTGCTAATCCTGCACAAATTTCGGTGTTATCTACAGGACTTGGAGTTCCCGGTAATTTAATCATAGATTCTCCTAGTATGTTGGTGAATAATCAAGGAAGTATTTCGGCTGCATCTCAAAAAGGTAGTGGGGGAAATATTACCCTTAATTCGCAAAATATTGTTTTACGCCGTCAAAGTGTGATTTCTGCTGATGCAGGTGTAGGGGGAACCGAGGGAAATATTAACATTAATACTGAAATAATGATTTTGTCAGGAGGAAGCAAAATAATTACTGATGCAGAATCTCCTACAGGTGGAAGTAATATTAACATTTCTGCTCCTAGTGGTTCAGATTTATTATTGATTGTTTCGCAAGATAGTATTATTAATGCTCGTGGAGAGTTGACAATTGAAGGTGAGGTGGAAGTGAAAGCACCAGAAATGCCTAAAGTAGAAGTGGTGGATGCTACTAATTTAATTGCTCAAAGTTGTCCCGAAGGTGAAGAAGTTAGTACTTTTTATGTTACTGGACGGGGTGGTATTCCCACTAATCCTAATGAACCTTTAAGTGGTGATTTGTTTTGGGAAGATTTACGCATTCCACAAGTAAGTAAGGGTGCAGGGGTACAGAGGAGTAGGAATGGAGAGGAGAGTTACCAAACTCAAACTATTGTGGAAGCTCAAGGGTGGGTAATTGGAAGTAAGGGGGAGGTTATTTTGACTGCTGAAACTGCGAAGTTTACCTTGCATGATGCGCCGTTTAATTTACCTGCTTGTCATCCCAGGTGAATTTTAAATAAGTTTGTTGTGAGGACTTTAGTCCTTCTATCTAGCAAAGAAATGACTGAAAAAAATGTTTAACCCACTCAAACTCAGTTTAGCCTTATGCTTAGGACTAGCAATTTCTCTTACTTGGAACAACCTCATTCTCCCTTTTCCAGCAACAGCAAACCTTACCCCTCTGTGTAACTCCTCTCTGCGTCCTCTGCGTCTCTGCGGTGCAATTTCTTCTAACTCCAACTCCCCGCAATTGCTCCCACAAGGAAAAAGTTTATACGAAGCAGAAAATTTTGCCGAAGCAATCAAAATTTGGCGACAAGCAGAACGCAACTTTGCTGCGGAAAAAGATACTTTAAATCAATCTTTAACTCTTAGCTTTTTATCATTAGCTTATCAGAAATTAGGCGATCGCCAATCTGCCAAAACCACAATCGATCAAAGCTTAAACTTATTACAAACAATCCCAGATTCAAACCGAGATAAACATCAAATTTTGGCAACTGCTTTCAACACCCAAGGACGTTTACAACAATCATTAGGACAAACAGAAGAAGCTCTTTTAACCTTACAAAAAGCTACTGCCGCTTACCAGAAAGCTGGTGACGAAGCCGGAAGAATTGGCAGTTTAATCAATCAATCGCAAACCTTACAAAGCCTGGGTTTTTATCAACGATCAGCTAAAATTTTAACTGAATTAGAACAAAATATTCAACAAGAAACTAATCCTCAATTAAAACTTAAGGGTTTACTCAGTTTGAGTGCTATTTTTCGTAGTAATGGAGATTTAGAAAAGTCGCAACAATTAGGAAAACAAGCTTTGGAAATAGCGGAGAAATTATCATTTGCAAGTTCTATAAGTACGGCTTTAATTAATTTAGGTAATACGGAATTAGCTTTAGCGAAAAGAGCGGAAACAGTAGCCCAAGATACAGCAGAGAATCAACAAGTGCAACAAAGAAAAGCGGCGGCTTTAGAATACTATCAAAAAGCTGCTAGTATAGCGAATTCTGGTAATTTAAAACTTCCCGCCCAAGTTAATCAAATGCGGCTGTTAATAGAAACTAAACAATGGAGGGAAGCGGAAAGTTTATGGCGAGAAATTCAAGCTGAACTACTGCGAACTCCAGCTAGTAGAATTAAAGTTTTTGCTCAAATTAATTTAGCTAATTCCTTGTTAGAAACTGTTAGTCTAAATTTAGAATTTACCCAACCACAGACTATCGCTAAATTGTTGGCAAACGCAGTTCAAGAAGCAAAAAGTTTGGCAGATAAACGCGCCGAATCATACTCTTTGGGTACACTAGGGGAGTTATATGAAAAAACTGGGCAATTTCGGGATGCAGAACAGTTAACTCAACAAGCTTTACAACAAGCTAATTCAATTAATGCGACGGATATTGGCTATTTGTGGGAATGGCAATTGGGGAGACTTTACAAAAGTCAGAAAAAATGGGAATATGCGATCGCATCCTACACCGCAGCCATTAACACTCTACAATCTCTTCGCAGTGACTTAGCAACCATTAACCTGGAAGTGCAATTCTCTTTTCGGGATAGCGTAGAACCTGTTTATCGTCAATTAGTTGATTTACTTTTACAACCGCAAGGGGAAGTTAGTCAAACAAAACTCGTTCAAGCACGGCAAGTAATTGAATCTTTGCAGTTAGCTGAATTGGATAACTTTTTCCGAGAAGCTTGTTTAGATGCAAAACCAGAACAAATTGATAACCTGGATTTAAAAGCAGCAATCATTTATCCGGTAATTCTTCCCGACAGATTAGAAATTATCGTCAGTTTACCACAACAACCTTTACGGGATTATAAAATATCGATTCCGCAAAATCAAGTTGAAAGTACCATTCATCAACTCGAACAAGCTTTAGCAATTCGCCATTCTAACCAAGAAGAACGCCTAAAAATTTCTCAGAAAGTATATGATTGGTTAATTCGCCCGATGCAAGCAGATTTACAGGCGAGTGGCGTACAAACTTTAGTGTTTATATCAGATGGTTCTTTGCGAAATATCCCAATGGCGGCGTTACATAATGGGGAAAAATATTTACTAGAAGAATACAATATTGCCCTCACTCCTGGGTTACAATTACTGAGATCTCAACCTTTAAATAGGGGAAGATTGAGAGCATTAACGGGAGGATTAAGTGAAGAAAGAGAGGGCTTTTCTGCATTACCGGGCGTACAATTAGAATTACAACAAATTAATGCTGAAGTTCCCGGAATTACGCTTTTAAATCAAAATTTTACTAGTATAAGTTTGGAACAGCAAATAGCAGAATTACCTTTTCCAGTGGTTCATTTAGCCACTCATGGACAGTTTAGTTCTAACTTTCAACAAACATTTATTTTAGCTTGGGATGGGCCGATAAATGTAAAACAATTAGATGAGTTACTCAGAAACAAAAATCCCAATTTACCCAGCGAAATTGAATTATTAGTTTTGAGTGCTTGCGAAACTGCCACTGGCGATAGTCGGGCGGCTTTAGGGCTTGCAGGCGTAGCAGTTAGGGCGGGGGCACGGAGTACTTTGGCGACTTTGTGGAAAGTTAGTGACGAGTCTACTGCGGCATTAATGATGGAATTTTATCGCGAGTTGGCAATACCGGGAATCACAAAAGCCGAAGCTTTACGCCGCGCCCAAATTAGTTTATTAAATAATCGTCGTTACCGAAATCCTTATTTTTGGGCACCTTATGTTTTGGTGGGAAATTGGTTGTAAATGCTAGTGGGTAATGGGTAGTCAGTAATGGGGAAAATTACAATTACCTATTACCAACTACCTATTAATTAACTATGAAATACCTTGGCGGCAGCGGCGACACCTGCGCCGGGGGTGAAGGCATCGTAATCTAGTTCTAGTAAGGCTGCTTCTAGAGATGCGATCGCAGTTAGTATATCGCGATCGCTCACAAAACCCAAATGTCCAATGCGGAAGATTTTACCTTTTAAATGATCCTGTCCTCCCGCCATTGCAATATCATAACGTTTCTTGAGTACCTTGCGAATTTGCTCAGATTCTACCTGTACTGGCGCTACTGCTGTAATGGCAGGCGAAGCAGCATTATCCGGTGCAAATAAAGGCAAACTTAAAGCTTTTACTGCTTCACGAGTAGCATTTTTCAAACGTTGATGACGGGCAAAAATATTTTCCAAACCTTCTTTTTGCATCATCTGTAAAGTGGTTTGTAATGCCACAATTAAGTTAACTGGTGGCGTAAAGGGAAAACTATTTTTCGCCGCATCTTTGCGATACTTACCTAAGTCCAAATAATACTTAGGTAACTTAGCAGTTTTGTAAGCTTCCCAAGCTTTGGCACTGACACTTACAAAAGCTAAACCTGGAGGAATCATATAACCTTTTTGGGAGCCTGAAGCTACCACATCAATCCCCCATTCATCAATGGGTAAATTAACTGCTCCCAAACTCGTCACCGCGTCTACAATAATTAAAGCTTCTCCGTGCGCTTTGACATGACGGTTAATAGTTTCCAAGTCATTTAATACGCCTGTAGAAGTTTCGCTGTGGGTAACAATTACCGCTTTAATTTGCTTTTCTGTGTCTGCCTCTAGCTTTTCGCGGAACTGTTCAGCATCTAAAGGTTTACCCCATTCAGCGGTGATAGTTTCGGCATTTAAACCGTAAGCTTGGCAAACTTCCACCCAGCGATCGCCAAACTTTCCATTACATCCTACCAAAACACGGTTGCCAGGACTCAAAAAATTAATAATCCCCGCTTCCATCGCCCCAGTACCGCTACTTGCCAACACTAGCACATCATTTTTGGTTTGGTGAATCCATTTCAAATTTTGGAAAACTTCCTCCATAATCGGAGTAAACTCGCTGCTACGATGCCCGATAGGATGTTTTGCCAAAGCCAGTAAAGCTTTTTCCGGTACAGGTGTTGGCCCCGGAATCATTAATATTAACTTATCGTCCATTGATCTCTCCTACGCACAGTCTGCTATGTTTTAATTGTCAGTTCTGAATTTATGATTTCTGAAAAAGTTTTGAATTAAATAATTTTCTTAACTCAAAACTCTCTCTGAGGCAGGTTTTGTTATTGATTCTTTTCCTGCTACGGGCGGGTTTTGTTTTAATTCTTCTGCTACGATTACAGAATTATCTACTCTCATCCACCCCTACAACTCAAAACTCTGGCCTTTTCCCTAAAATGGGCAGCTTTTTATTATACCTTGTGGATTGAGAATTGAGCCATCAGGGAAATTTCTAATTTCAAACTGGTGGGCTAATTTTCTCTGAGATATCCGGGGAATCTGTTGCTGAACGATCAACAACATGATTTAAAGACCAAAAATACTCTGTCGGTAGTTTTGCTTGGGAACAAATATCTTCTATTTGCTTTTGTTGGGCAATAGCTTTCCGTAAAGTAATAATCAACTGTCTCACCTTTTCTTTAACTTCTGTATTGCCAGATACCGCAAAATTAGTTTTCCGTTCTAGCAATTGCAGTATTAATTCGTATTGGACAGGCGAGGGAAGAGGTATTGGCTCCATGTATGTAAACTTAAATTAGGTTGACGAATAGCCAATCAATTAGTCAGGGTTAATATCACCAACTAAAGATTTAATTGCCTGTTCTGGATTTGGTTGTTTCACCAATGACTCACCGATGAGTACACCAGTAGCACCTGCTTTAGCGACTAAGTGTAAGTCATCGGGAGTATGCAATCCTGACTCACTCACTACCACAATACCGCGTTCTTTTAGTTGTTGACCACGGGCAGCGAGAAGATCGCAGGTTAATTGCAAATCCACAGAAAAATCTTTCAAGTTGCGATTGTTAATCCCCAGCAAATTGATCTTCTCTAAGGCTAACACTCGATCCAATTCTTCTAAGGTATGAACTTCAATTAAAGCCGCCATTTTTAGGGCTTGGGCGATTTTAACAAAATACTGCAAGTCTTGATTAGAAAGAATCGCCGCAATTAACAAGATGGCATCTGCACCTTTGGAACGGGCTAAATAAATTTGGTAAGGATAGATAATAAATTCCTTACACAATAAAGGTAGTTCAACCGCTTGGCGAATGTTGGCGAGATTTTCAAATCCACCTTGAAAGAATTTGCTGTCTGTCAGCACAGAAATGCAGGAAGCGCCGCCGTTTTGGTAAGCTTGGGCAATTGCTACCGGATCAAAATCTTCCCGCAACACCCCTTTACTGGGAGATGCTTTTTTCACTTCGGCAATAATGGCGGGTTTTTTTGCTGCTGATTTTAAAGCTGCAATAAAGTCGTGAGGAGGGGGAACATTAGCTATTTGTCGCTGTAATTCTACCAAAGGTTGACGTTCCCGCATCTGGTCAACTTCTGTTTCTTTATACCAAACAATTTCTTCCAAAATGTTTCTCGGTGCTGCATCAGGAGTAACAATTTGATAGCGTAACTCTTGAATTGCAATTGAGGGATTTGGGGGACGACGACGAATTTCCA
>JBAVZX010000566.1:0-5621 GCA_049589015.1 Phormidium sp.
TAGCATGAATCATTCCCGCTAAAAAGGTTTTTCCTGTACCTGAATGTGCTTGAAATACTACAGGTTTGAGATTTTTGGCTGCTTCTTGAATTTGGCTAGCTAATTTTTGCGTGGCTTTGCTATTCCCTAAAATAGTTTCTTCTTTAGGTACTGGTTGAATATAAGGTTGCCAACTTTGAATTCTCGTCTTTTCGTGGGAAATTTTTAAGGGAAATCTGTTTAATTCATCAGCTAAAATATTGTTAATTATTGGAAAAATTTCAGGATATTCATGGGATAATTCGGCAAATTCAACTAATGATATAAATGCAATTTCACAGGTACTCAAAGCGATCGCACTACTTTGATAAACCTCTGCACAGTCCTCTGTTAAACTAGCATAGCCAAATAGTTCTCCTGGATGATGATAGCGGATTATTGAATGACCGATTGGTAGTAAATGAGAAATTTCTACTGTACCAGATTTGAGCAAATAAAAACCTATAGGACTCTGCCCTTTTTGATAAATTGGCGTTCCCGCTTCTACTGTAAAATAGCCTAAGCAATGAACAAGTTTTGTTAAAGTTTGTTGCGGTAACTTCATCCAAATTCGCTGGGAAGTCAGCCAAGTTACCCAGTCTAAAAACAATTGTTCATTAACTAACTCAATTTTGGCTTTTTCTGAGCCTAGCGGTAAGGTTTGTGCCGCCAAAGAGGGGGTTAATTGTGACTGAGTTCGATGAATGGGAACTGTTTGGGAGTCCATCAGTAGTACCTCACGACTTTTAACTTTTCTTGATAGAGCTAATGCTTAAATTATTTGTGATTCTAATCAATTCCTAAATAAATTGAAAGGCGCAACTACGCTGTTGGTAGAAAGTAACAAATTTTTGCTTCTGCCCTCTGCATTTTTTAAGAATATTTTTATTTTAGTCTATTTTCATTCTCTACCTGCAACTGTTACATAGACTGCTTTAGCAAAATATAACTTTAAGATTATTTGTAAAATTTTATGAATAAATAAATTTAAATTTGACGATTTATTGCCAGATCAAACAAATTATGGCACCATAAATCATTAAACTTGCGATTTTTAGCTTTACTTTGTAAGGTGTCTACTTTTTCCTTTTCGGTTAGGAAACTGTAGCAACAAAGGAAATAGCTAACAGCAAATTCAACTTCTTGATAAAATCAGCTATGTTACCGAATTTCAGACGTTTTATCACGATCTATAGAGGTTACGAACGACCATTCTGGGTATCGCAGATATTGTTAGCGATCGCCAATATTTTTACACTGCTGATCCCACTGATGACGCAGCAACTAATTGACGAAGGTTTACTCAATGGCGATCAAAATGCTTTAGAACAAAGTGTTTTATGGATGGTATTATTTGCGTTTTTGAGTGCCATCTTTACAATTGCAAATGCTTGGTATGGAGTGCTATTTGGCGAATTTACTGCTCATGCGGTACGGGTACAATTGTATCGGAAAATTCAAGAGTTTTCCTTTGGCAATTTAGATCAATTTCCCACTAGTGATTTAATGGTACGGATGACTAGTGATGTAAATGCCATTAAAGGAGCCATACAACAAATAGTTTTGTCTTTAGCTCAAGCGCCTGTCATGTTTATTGGGGCATTAATTCTCATTTATTTCAACAGCCCCAGCCTGATGTGGATCTTATTAATTGTAATTCCGATTGTGGGTGTTGTGCTAGCATTTTTTGTCACCAAAATTGGAAGATTTTTTGAAATAGTACAGAAAAAACTTGATGGCTTAAACAGTGTTTTGCAAGAAAATTTAGCAGGTGTTAGAGTAGTCAAAGCTTTTGTGCAAAATGAATACGAAAACCGTCGTTACGATCGCGCCAACCGAGAATTTCGCAAAGCATCTCTGCACCCCATGCAGTACATTTCTTTCTTGCAACCAACATTGTATTTAATTGTCAACTTAGCCATAGCCAGTGTACTTTGGTTTGGTGGAGTTTCCTTGAGCCAAGGTAAAGTTACAGTCGGTGAAATTCTCGCTTTTACTCAGTACTTAGCAACTATTTTAACTCCCTTAATTGTACTAGCAGTAATTACGCCGCAAATTACAGCAGCAGAAGCTTCAGCCGAACGGATATTTCAAGTCATGGATTCAATACCAATGGTACCCGATTCAGCCCATCCTTTAGGGATCGATATTGCTACTGCTAAAGGACGAATTGTATTTGAAAATGTCAGCTTCAGCTATTTGGTAAACCCTAGCAAAACCGAGGAAGAAAACCAGCAAAAATTCTCATCTACATTGGTGCTAAAAAATATTAATTTAGTCATTGAACCGGGACAAACAGTTGCTTTTTTAGGGGCTACAGGATCGGGTAAATCTACTTTGGTAAACTTGATTCCTCGCTTTTATGATGTAACGAGTGGGAGAGTAATGATTGATGGCGTGGATGTGCGAAATATTCCTTTGGAAACCTTGCATCAACTAGTAGGAATTGCCTTGCAAGAATCAGTTTTGTTTAGCGGAAAAGTGCGGGAAAATGTTTGTTATGGGAAACCGGAAGCTACCGAAAATGAGATGATTGCAGCTGCAAAAGCCGCAGATGCTCACGGTTTTGTCAGTGGAATTCTGGAAGGTTATGATGCTGCGGTAGCTAGACGGGGAACTAATTTTTCCGGGGGACAAAGACAGCGGTTATCGATCGCCCGCGCCCTAACTATCAAGCCCAAAATTTTGATTTTTGATGATAGTACAAGTGCCTTAGATATGGCAACAGAAGCCCGGGTTCAAGATGCGATTAAAAACTCAATGGCAGATACCACAACTTTATTTGTGGCTCAACGTATTAGCACCGTAATTACTGCCGATAATATCTTCCTTTTAGATGGTGGAGAAATTGTCGCCCAAGGCAATCATGAAACCTTACTTCACACCAGTTCATTATATCAAGAAATCTACGAATCCCAACTTGGAGGTGTACCCGCATGACTAAACCTTTTTTGCATCGTAAATTTCGCTCCAAAGCTGGAGAACCTCCCAAAGAATTTGCCGGAAAAGTTTTTGCTCGGTTGTTAAGTTACGTAACCCGCTACACAGGGAAAATATTATTAGTAATCTTCCTGTTGTTAATCGGTACAACCTTAAATTTGTTGATTCCTTATTTTTTAGGTGAAGGACTCAACAATTTAAGCACTTCACCCAACTTAAGAGTGCTGTTGAATATTGTCATATTAATGGCGATCGCATCTATCGGAAGCTGGGTAGCATTATTCCTACAAGGGCTAATTTTAGCCAAAGTATTGCAACGGGCTTTGTATAACCTGCGGCGCGATTTGTTTGAGCAGATCCAAACCCTTTCTATTAATTTCTTTGATCGTCAACCGATCGGGGAATTAATGAGCCGTGTTACCAATGACACAGAAGTAATTGCTTCCTTCTTTCGCAGTGGTTTAAATCTGTTATTGAGCGAAAGTATCAAGCTAATTTTTATTGTGATTGCCATGTTTTGGCTGAACTGGAGATTAGCAATTACAGCATTGATAATTTCACCTTTAGTCATGGGATTCTTAGGCTTTCTTAGTCGAGTATCCGGGCCAATTTTTGATAATTTACAACAACAAGTTGGCGAACTCAACGGCTTGATGGAAGAAACAGTCAGCGGCGAAAAAGTAGTGATTGCTTATGGTCAACAGCAGGAGGCGATCGACAACTTTCAAGAAATTAGTTTTGCCGCAATGGAAGCAGGAATTAAAGCCCGATTTATTGCCTTACTCAGTCGCCCAGTTACACTAGTTTTGACTAACTTAGATGTCGCATTAGTAGCATTAGTTGGCGGTTTGTTAGTATTAAATAATCAAGCCGATGTCGGGATAGTCGCCACTTTTTTACAATACACAAGACAATTTGGAATTCCCATCACCAGCCTTGCTAATACTTTAGATGGTTTGTTAGCATCAATTTCATCAGCTGAAAGAGTCTTTGCCATTTTAGATGAAAAACCCGTAATTGTAGACAAAGCTAACGCTTTCCCGATGCCACCAATTCAAGGTCAGGTTGTCTTTAAAGATGTAGACTTTAGTTATATTCAAGGCAGACAAATTCTGAAACAGAATAGCTTTGCAGCTTTACCCGGTCAAAAAATTGGTTTGTGTGGCCCTACAGGTGCAGGGAAAAGTACAATTATTAATCTAATTACTCGCTTTTATGACATTGATCAAGGCGATATTATCATCGACGGACACAGCATTTATGATGTGCAAAAACACAGTTTACGCCGTCAAATTGGCATTGTATTACAGGAACCTTTCCTATTTTCTGATACGGTAATCAATAACCTGCGTTACGCTAAATTAGACGCAACAGATGAAGAATGTATTACCGCAGCAAAACAAGCAAATGCTCACGAATTTATCTTGCGTTTACCTAACGGTTATGATACTGTTTTAACAGAACGAGGTAGTAATTTAAGTCAAGGACAAAGGCAATTATTAACGATCGCTAGAATGATGGTAGCAAATCCCCGCATGGTAATTTTAGATGAAGCTACCAGTAATGTAGATACTCGCACCGAAGAAAAAATTCAACAAGCATTAAATCTTTTAATGCAAGGACGCACTAGTTTTGTAATTGCTCACCGATTAAGTACAATTCGAGATGCCGATCGAATACTAGTAATTAAAGCCGGAGAAATCATTGAACGAGGAACTCACGAAGAATTAATGGCAAAACATGAATTCTACTATGACCTTTTTATGAGTCAGTTTAAAGGCAAAGTGAGTGCGATCGTATAAAGTTCGTTGTAGCGACTTCAGTCGTTTCTAACAACAGGGAACGCTGAAGTCGTCAGAACAAACAAAGTTACGTATTTTAGGAGAAACTTTTGTAACAAAATATTTATTAAACTAGTATTGTGGAGTAAATGCAATAATGGGTGAGCGATCGCCTAAACACTCAACATTTCTGGTAAAGAGGAATCTCAATCACAAACTCTGCACCTTTCCCCAGTTGAGAGTTGCAATACAAAGCTCCCTGATGTTTTTCTTTGATAATTTGATAGCTAATCGACATTCCTAATCCTGTCCCCTTACCTATTGGTTTTGTAGTAAAAAAAGGATCGAATAAACGCTGTAAAACTGTTTGGGAAATACCAGGGCCATTATCAGCAATCCGAATTCTAACTCGTTGAGAAGATAAAACTTCTGTTGTAATAATAATTCGACTCAGAGCCGCTTTAATCTCCTGAAAACTGCGATTTTTGTCCCGTTCCTCTAAAGCATCAATTGCATTGGTTAGGATATTCATAAAAACTTGGTTAAGCTGTCCCGCATAACATTCAACTAAAGGTAAAGACTGGTAATTTTTAGTAAGTTCAATAGCTGGGTGTTCCGGGTTATCCTTGAGGCGATTTTGCAAGATCATCAAGGTACTATCTATTCCTTCATGGATATCAACTGCTTTAATTTCGGATTCATCCATGCGGGAAAAATTACGCAACGATCGCACAATATTCTCTATTCTTTCTACTCCCACCTGCATCGAATTCAATAATTGAGGTAAATCATCAAGCAAATACTCCAAATCTATATCTTCAGCAACTTCTTGAATTTCTGCAACTGGATCGGGATAATGCCTTTGGTATAAATCGATCAGCC
>JBAVZX010000567.1:0-3019 GCA_049589015.1 Phormidium sp.
CCGCAAATCTGCCCGATCGATTTGTAATTTGGGACGGCACTGCTCTTGGGAAAATTTTAAGAGAAAATAGTCGGCAAATTCGGGAATGTCTGCTTTCCGCTGTTGGAGGCTAAACAGTTTAATTTCGTTGACTTCGACTTCGGGGAGGTTGAGTTTATTGGGGGATGCTAGAATTAGTCTGACCCAAGATTGGATGGCTTGACTCTCTAGGTTTTTGTCGGCAGAATTGGGAACTAAAAGTCCGGTTTTTAGGTAATCAATTAAGCGATCGTAATCTGCTTTCGGCAAAATTTGCACATTACTAATTAATAATGTACCCCGTTCTAAGAGTTCCAACACTCCTAAACATTTCCCAGTTTTTCCAAATAGCGGATCGGTGTTTAATTCACCTGTGTCAGTTTGGGACAATGTGGCGCAATCAATTTCTGCAAAGGGGTGGTTTGCTAGCCCAGAATGGGCATGAATCAAACTAGCTAAAAAGGTTTTTCCGGTTCCTGGTGCGGCTTGGAAAACTACGGGTTTTAAGTTTTTGGCTGCATTTTCTATCTGTTGCTTCAATTTTTGGGTGGCTTTACTACTGCCCAAAATCTCTTCTTCCTGGGGTATGGAATGCAAATAAGGTTGCAGTCCAGAAATTCGCAATTGTTCTTTGGTTGCGCGTTGGGTAAAGTCTTTTAAATCTTGGGCTAAGAAGCTATTGATTGTTCCTTGAATTTCGGGATATTTACTGATTAGTTGCTGAAAGTCTGAGCGTGACAAAAACCAAATCTCGCTTTTACTGATGGCGATCGCACTTGCTTGATAAGTACCATTTTCTGAATCGCCTATTAATGGAACATAACCAAAAAATTCCCCGGCACTGCGATATTTAATATGAGATTTGCCAATCAGGGAAAGGCGATAAATCTCCACTGAGCCCCATTTGAGAAGATAAACTCCCACTGGGGTTTGACTTTCTTCGTAAATCGCTGTTGATGGTTCTATTTTCAAAAGTTGAAAGCATTGGGCGATCGCCTGCAATGTTTCATCTTTCAGTTTTCCCCAAATTCGATGAAAGCTTAACCAATCGCTACATTCCTTTACCAGTTCTTGATTTTGATTCTCTTGGGAAATTGGAGATGAGGGTTGTAGTGGTTCCGGGCAAATAGCTTTTTCAGTTAATCTTGATCCAAGTTTCATCTAACTCATCTCCTAATATAAGGAATCAGGCAACTAGGTTGCTACAATTTCAGTTCATGGTCATAAGAAATCTAATTTCTGTGAACTGTCTTCAGTCCCAGATCTTTATCCTTTATTATCTAATTCTTTTACTATACTTCTGTTTAAACACATTATTAATTATACTTTATTATACATTATGCCTTTAAATTAGTCTTAATTAGTTCTTAAAATTACCTAAAGTTTTTTATTGTTTTCCCCGAAATGGCGACGGCTGTCTAGGTTTCTGCATCGCAAATAACGTTGCTAATTACTATGGTGCGATCGTATACTATACTTCTGGCACAAGTCTCAAATTTATGATTTTTTACCACAGATATCCACAGATGCACACAGATGAACACAGATGAAGTCATAAATATCTTTGGTTTTGCCAGAAACTTTTATCTGATCTCTTAATAAAACTCACCGTGTCAATCGATTCTCTCCTCCAACCTTTCCATCACTTCGGCGTTAATCTAGGTTTAGAACGCATCGAAAACCTACTCGCTAATTTAGGCAATCCTCACCGTCAAGTTCCCATTATCCACGTCGCTGGAACTAATGGCAAAGGTTCCGTTTGTGCTTATCTTTCTTCGGTGTTAACCGCCGCAGGTTATCGCGTCGGTCGTTACATTTCCCCTCATTTGGTAAGTTGGAATGAACGCATTTGTATAAATGAAAAACCTATCCCTTTGTCGGAGTTGGAATCGCTAATTTTACAAGTTAAGTCGGCTATTGATTTAAATTCTGAATCTCCCACTCTGTTTGAGGTAATTACCGCCGCCGCTTGGTTATATTTCGCTCAACAAAAGGTCGATATCGCGGTGATTGAAGTGGGGTTGGGCGGTAGGTTGGATGCGACTAATGTTTGCGATCGCCCTTTAGTCACTGTCATCACTTCTATTAGTCGCGAACATTGGCAGGTTTTAGGTTCAACTTTGGCTGCGATCGCTGGCGAAAAAGCGGGGATTTTAAAACCTCTTTGTCCGGCTGTTATCGGTCAGTTACCCCCAGAAGCTATGGCGGTTGTGAAAAGGAGAATTGAAGAGTTAAATTGTCCTTCGGTTTTCCCAAAGGCGGCTAAGGAATTGGGAACCACGAAGACACGAAGGACACGAAGGGAAGAGGAGGAAAGATGGGTTGAGTTTGAGGGGATTGAGTTTCCTTTGGGTTTGTTGGGTGAGTTTCAATTGTCTAATTCGGCTTTGGCGATCGCTTCTCTCCAATTCCTTCAAAAGCAAGGTTGGAATATTCCTTTAAATGCTATCGTTTCGGGTATGGGAAATGCTCAATGGGCGGGAAGGTTGCAATGGGTTAATTGGAAAGGTCATCGCATATTAATAGATGGGGCTCATAATCCGGCAGCTGCTTCTGCTCTTCGTCACTATATTAATAGTCTCCATCCTCAATCAGTTACTTGGGTAATTGGTATGCTTTCTACTAAAGATCATACTGATATCTTTCAAGCTCTACTCCAACCAAATGACCAATTACATCTCGTACCCGTCCCCGATCATTCTTCCGCTAACCCTGAAGTTTTAGCATCTCTCGCTCAACAGCTTTGTCCTCAATTATCTTTAATTCAAACCTATCCCAATCTTACCTCTGCTTTGCAAGTTGCTGTTCCTTCAAGTCAAGGTTTAACTGTTTTATGCGGTTCTCTTTATCTACTCGGTTACTTCTTCCAAATCACCCAAGAATCTCTCTGAAATTTCCCTCGCTAAACCCTTTCTTTTTCCCAGTTCTTGTCAATTTAGAAAATTTGCCTTATATTTGTTTTAAGCATGGTTTAATTTAAATATAGACCAGTATATATGGG
>JBAVZX010000568.1:0-6000 GCA_049589015.1 Phormidium sp.
ATCTAAAGTTGCCCATTTCCGCAGTTAACAATGACAAAAAACCAGCCAATTTTACCGATTCTGCTACCAATTTTATCGCCAATTGTGGCGATCGCATCCGCCTTACTAGTCGGTGCAATATTAATCGCCTTCAGTGGCAATAATGCTGTCACCGCTTATACAGTCCTCTTCAATGAATCCCTGACAAACTATTATGGTTTTGCCAGCACTCTCACAAAAACCGCACCTTTATTATTAGCAGGTTTAGGAGTGTTAGTCGCCTTAAAAGCAGGACAATTTAACATTGGCGCAGAAGGGCAAATTTACATGGGTGGACTCGGTAGTACCTTAGTCGGGTTATATTTACCGGGATTGCCTACGTGGATTCACCTACCCTTAGCGTTGTTGGGCGGATTTTTGTTTGGGGCAATTTGGGGTGGAATTCCCGGATATTTAAAAGCAGTCCGGGGTGTTAATGAAGTAATTACTACATTGTTACTTAACTATGTTGCTTTGAATTTGGTAGGATACTTAGTACAAAAGCCTTTAATTGAACCGGGTGCGCCTAGCCCGTATTCTCCCCTACTTGCAGAAACATCATGGTTGCCGATTATACTAGCACAAACCCACGCCCACGCCGGAATTTTAGTCGGGTTAATAGCGGCGATCGTTTTGTGGGTGTTGTTGGCGCGATCGCCTTTAGGATACCAAATCGAAGCGGTGGGAATGAACCCCACAGCGGCGCGATATGCCGGAATGTCGGTGAAACGCACTATCATACTGGTGATGGCGTTGGCGGGAGGTTTGGCGGGGTTAGCGGGTTCCTCGGAGGTGTTGGGGTTGAGACATCGACTTTTCGATCAATTTTCGCCTGGATATGGGTATGATGCGATCGCGATCGCCTTTTTAAGTCGCGGAAACATCGCCGGAGTTGTAGCAACTTCCCTATTTTTCGGAGCACTTCGCAGCGGCGCAAATGTGATGCAACGCAGTGCAAATGTTCCGGTGACAGTGGTTTATGCAATTCAAGGTTTAACTGTATTATTTATTGCGATTAGTTTTGCTTTGGAAAGAAGGTTTAAGTTTCAAAGAATTTTTAAACCGCAGATGCACGCAGATGAGGTTTAGGGCTATGAATTATCGATTCTTTTGAACCGCAGAGACACAGAGAACGCAGAGGAAAGAAGAGGGAGGTTGATGTTTATTGACAGCTAATTAACCTATTACAAAAGTAGACAATATCTATATATATCTGTGTTCATCTGTGTTCATCTGTGGACATCTGTGGTAAAAAATAATTGTCAATCCTGCCCAAATGTAAAGCTAACATCTGCGTTGATCTGCGGTTAATTTTTATTTCATTTTATGGACAATATCAACTTTTTCACCGACTATCTAATTGCCAGTTTACGCCTTGCAGTTCCCTTAGCTTTCGCCGCTTTAGGAGGACTTTTTTCGGAACGTTCAGGAGTAATTAATATTGCCTTGGAAGGAATGTTATTATCTGGCGCATTTGCTAGCGCCGTCGGAGCATTTTTTACAGGCAATGTTTGGGTAGGGTTACTGTTAGCAATTATCGTCGGTGGAATAGTCGGACTTTTACACGCTTACCTCTGCGTTAGTTTAAGAGTCGATCAATTAGTATCAGGATTAGCAATTAATCTCACTGCTGTTGGTTTAACTTCCTTTTGGGCAAGAATTTTATTTAATAGTGGACAAGCACAAAAACTTCCCGGAATAGATGCGATCGCCATTCCCGGATTAAAAAGTATTCCAATTATCGGTTCTTTGCTATTCAATCAAGATCCGTTAATTTACCTCTTATTCCTGTTAGTTCCCCTAACCACTTATCTAATATTTTGCACTAGTTTAGGTTTATCTTTACGGGCGGTAGGAGAATATCCTCGCGCCGCCGATACTGCGGGAGTTTCTGTTAGCTTAGTGCGTTATGTAGCAGTGATAATTAGCGGTTGTCTTGCCAGTTTAGGCGGAGCATATTTAACTTTAGTTCATGTGAATTTTTTCGTAGAAGGCATGAGTGCTGGTAAAGGTTTTATTGCCTTAGCTGCTTTAATTTTCGGCAGATGGCATCCTGTTAGTGTTGCTTTAGCTTGTTTATTATTCGGTGCTACTGAAGCTTTACAATTGCGAATTCAAGCGTTTAATTTGAATATTCCTTATCAATTTTTGGTGATGTTACCTTATATAATTGCTCTGTTAGCTTTAGTAGGTTTAGCCGGAAAATCTACTCCTCCCGCCGCACTTGGTAATCCTTATATTCCTGAAAGTCGAGATAGTTAAACCAACAAAAAACCCCACTCATTCGCGGGGTAAAGTTGCTGTTTGTTGTAGTTTCTCAGAGAGGATAGAGTTAAAAATATTTAGTTCCTCTATATGACTTTAGTTTCTCACTCTAAGGTAAGTTATTACTTCCCCCATCCGTTTCACCCGACTGGGTGATCTTGGCAAGAAGCGATCTCCCCTAACCCACAACTATACTAGCCACAACTAGACTACATTTTAACTTTGCTCATACGCCGTTAAAAATTCTTCTCGCGATATCCCTGATTGGGTACAAATAGATCTAAGTGTTGAGCCTTTAATTTGTGAGTGATTTGGCATAGTTAATGGAGTGCTTGTTCCATCAGGATTTTGTCGCACCATCACTATATGTTCCCGTTCTCTAAGAATCACAAAACCGAGTAATTCCAATGCCCGAATAACTTTAGCTTTCGGAACATCTACAGGAAATTTAGTCATTAAATAGCTACCTCTGTTTCCGCAACAAAAGCCTCGATAACGGGAGATTCTTCTACAAACACGGAGTTGCCAAAAGTCTCGATATGACAGCGGATAGCAGATTTAACATCAGCTAAGGCTTCTTCGTAGCTGTCGCCTTCTCCAACTACAACGCCTTTGATGCCAAGGGGATAGGCAATGTAGCCATCCTCATGTTTTTCGACAATTATTTTGATTTGTTTCATCACTAACACTCCAAATCCAAAACCGCAGCAATTAAAATAATAATATTCCTACTTTTGGGGTTGACTGTGAGCCAAGAAATTATCACTTTTAGCCTGGATACTGAGAAAATAAAAGCACTTGATGAAATTGCATTGGTGTTCGATCGCGATCGCTCTGACCTACTCAAAGAAGCGATCGACTCTTACCTGCAAGTATACCAGTGCCAGCTAGATCATATAAAAGAAGGTTTGCAACAAGCAGATGCAGGAGAGTTCGCCAGCGATGAGGAAGCAATTGGAGAATGAATAATGCGTTACGCTGTAGTAATTGAAAAAGCAGAAGGAAATTATTCCGCTTATGTTCCTGATTTACCTGGGTGCGTAAGTGTTGGCGATACTATAGAAGAAGTGAAACAAAATATTCAAGAAGCGATCGCATTTCATTTAGAAGCAATGCAAGAAGATGGCTTACCTATTCCTCAACCAACTACTGAATGCGAATATGTAGAAGTAGCCGCAGTACGATAATTGGTAATTTGTATAATGTGTAAACAATGATGACACCACTAGAGTTAAGAGAAAAAGGTTATCAGATTTTGGTCAGTAATTTGGGACAATCCGATGCGATTCGCTTTTTGCAACAAATGGGATGGGGACAGGGTGACTATACCCAAGAACGAGGTGAAATTTTGAATTCTGTAACGCGGGAGGAGTTTTGGCAGGATTTACAGAGAATTAGAAAGGGGAATCTTTGACCCAGAAATGTGATTTCTTTGTTCGATCGCTTTGGGAAATTAGATTTCTTAAACTTTCCGAAATATATGTAGACATGAATTATCAAAGCGTTGGTACGAGATTTCCCCGCCAGCGAAGTAACACTGCTGCCTGTGCTTTTCTTAACATAAAAAGGTCAGCTTCTTGCCGCAATGCCATCAATTCTAAACGTTCTGCTTCTGTGAGTGTACCGTTAGAATTTCTCTCTAAAAGAGAGTCGTATCTTTCCATTTCCGCTGCTGTTTTCCGACTATTAACAATCTGCCATAAAGTATCGTCGTCTAGTTTATCCAAAGCCGCAATATCAGCTTGAAACTCTTCTGGTACATCATCCCACTGTGGAGGACTACCAACTTGTAAAGCATGGAGGATAACTTCTTCAATCGATCGCTGTGTTGCATTGGCAGTATTGACCAAGCGTTGATAAAGTATTTCTGGAATTTGAAGGGTAATAGTTTCAGTTGCCATAGAGTTTATTGATGAGTTTATTAAATTAGCTATCTGTTTTCCATACTTCTTTATCTAATTTTCTAACCCTAGCCTTCTATTTCAATTATCTTTCTTCCAATCCATTCGGCAATTCCGGGGACGACTGCGTTGCCAAGGAGTCTCCCTCGGCGACCGTCCATCCGGGAGGAAACCCCATCAATCTTTCCCACTCGGTCCAAGTCAAGTTTCTCGCCACAGAGTATTGGTCGGTCTGAATGACCTCCTTGATGTCCTCCAGTTTGGGCACGTAACGTGGGGCAGACGCTTTTTGCCAGGGTATACCCGAAGCCACCGCGACGTTGTACCACAAGCGGAGTGTCTCCGATAGCGCCTTCACGAATACTCGATCGAGTTTGCGTCCGGCTCGATTTTCGCGCCGCAGAATCCCCAGACAATTCGCTGCTGTCAGTAAAGATTCGATAGGCACGTTTCGATCTAAAACTGGCAATAAAGAACACTCTGTCTCGGTCGTGAGGTATACCCGTATGGAGAGCGTTACACGATAGCCATCCCCCCAAATACCCGTGCGTTTCCAGCGTGTCGATAACGACCTCAAGAGCGGTTCCTTGCTCTGCCGAGAGCAACCCCGGCACATTTTCCAAGACCAACCACGCTGGCTGAACTTCTGCAACAAGTTCCATAAATTTGTAGAAAAGTCCGCTTCTTTCTCCTGCAAGTCCTTTTCGTTCCGTGTTGGCATTACTGAGGTCTTGGCAGGGCCATCCTGCACACCATAAGTCAGCGGCAGGGATAGTTGAACAAATGAGGGTTCTGATGTCTCCATGAATCGGTACTTTAGGCCAGTGGCGTTTCAAAATTTTTTGGCAAAATTGATCAATTTCACATTGAAATACTACTTGCATTCCTGCTCTTTCAAAACCTAGATCGAACCCGCCAATACCTGCAAAAAATGAAGCAACTCGCATTATTGTAGTTTTTGCTGAAACACTTTTATCAGAGTTTGTGGCTTGATTAGCCTTATAGACGAAAATCGTCTACAAAGTCACTAGCCCTCAAGATATCATTCCCGATCGTAGTTGAAAAATATACTTCTCAAATGGGCGAGGCTAACATTAGCGGCCCAAGAATCAAACAGGCTCGTGAAAGGCTGGGGTGGCAGCAAAGCGATCTAGCTGCTGCGCTGGAAGTAGACTTTAATATCAAACTAGATCAATCTGACATCTCAGAAATAGAGCGACAAAAACGCGGTGTCAAAGACTTTGAGCTAGATGCGATTTCTAGGTTGCTCCGAGTAAATCCTGTTTGGCTTTTGCGTGGCGAGGAATCTTCCTCATGAGTGAAATGGAAGTCAACCGTGAGGAATGGCTCACCAATGCCTGTGCGGGATTTGTGACTACTAAACCAGCTAATCGAAATTATTACAGATTAATACTAGAAACTCTTTGGCCTTCGGGACATGATATTCCTGGGTCAGTTGTTCCGTTATCACGCATCCGCCAAGTAATAGATGATTTTAGAGCAACAGGCGAACCTTACCAAGATGTACCCAGACGAATCCGAGAGTTGCAAGGGGAAGAAGGATTTTTAGGAATAATTAGGTTGGGTAGTGGCAAGAAAACAAGATATCAGTTAGTGAGTTTAGAAATTGGCCCTCAACGCGAACAGAGAATCAAATTAAGTGATACATTTTGGGAGAAAATTCTCACGAAATATCAACATCGTTGTGCCGTTTGTGGTAGACAACCACCAGTTGTTAGTTTAGAACAAGATCACAAAATTCCGCGCTTGAGGGGTGGCGGTAATGAGGAAGATAATTGGCAACCTTTGTGTAGAG
>JBAVZX010000569.1:0-6634 GCA_049589015.1 Phormidium sp.
GCAGTAAATATGCCCAAACAAATCACACCTGTAGCAATTAACAAAGGAACAATTGAAAGAGAAAACGGCGGAATTACCAGATCTAAAATCTTAAACTCTTGCTTAGCAAACCACCAACCATACTCACCTGCTAAACTCACACCTAGCAAAGTTAAACCAAACCCTAAAAATGACAATAACCCTCCCACCCAGTCTAATGTTTCAGTTTGAACTTGCACAGTTCGGGGAACTTTTCGCACTAAAAAAGCAACCAGAGGTATGATTAGTAATTGAGGCATTAATGACCAACGCCAACCGTAATTTGAAGCAATTAAACCTCCCAAAACTGCCCCAATTAATCCGCCAATAATTGAAGATACAATCAAGGCTAATTGGCTGTACATTTCTGCTTTTTGACTATGAATTATCCCGATTAATTCCCGTGGAGAACTAATTAGTGGAGTTGCACCTAGTCCACAAATTAAGGAATAAGACACTACAAACATTCCGATACTTGGACTTAGGGAAGTAGCGATCGTCCCAATACCAAACAATACTAAACCCGACAAAAAAACGGGTTTTCTCCCAAATCGCTTAATTAAATTCTCACAAGTGGGAGCAAAGGAAGCTTTAACTAGTGCTAATAACACTAATGCTATTTGTACATAGCCCATGCTCGAATCTAAATCGCGCACAATGCGTGGCATAATTGCGGGAATAACGCTAACATTAAATGCTACGATAAATAGAGTTAAGCATAGTCCTATAGAAGGACTCCATTTGGGAAAAGACGATCGCTCTTCTTGAATCATAATCAATGTAAAATTTCCAGTAAATCAAGTTTTGATTAGTAATTTCTTTAATGACTAATCAGTGTTAATCAATTATTTTATCTAAAAAAACTGATACAGGGAACAGTTAAATTTTCTGCTTTCTTGTTTTCTGTTCCCTGTCAATAAATTTGTGTCTGATTAGACAGCAGCTATACCGACCGATCGCAAAATGAACCAGAGAATTGAGTTAACAATGCTTAATGCGATCGCGCCCAGAATAGCACTACCAATTCCCCAGCGTAAGCGAAATCCTTCAACTAACCAAGCAGCCAGACCAAAGACAATGATACTGCCAATTAAAGGAATTAAACCTAAGCTAAGAATCGCATTTGCAGTTCTAAACCAATTTGGGAATAAACCCCAAATTCCACTGAATGCGCCAATAATTCCACCTGCAATTAAAGCAATCCAGGGATTATCTACTTCAACACCAGTGGGTAGCTTGGAGATAATTAATAAACTAACCGCAAGCACTACTACCGAAATCAAAAATGGAATCATTAAGCACTCCTTGCCATCAGCGAATAAGAATCAATCATGTTAACACGATCGACAATTTTGGTAACACTTATATCTATACCCTAATTGTCAGCGTTTCTTCCAACTTTCTCAACATAGACATTTCTTCATTGCTGATACCCACACCGAATAAACCTTTTTCCCGAACTGCTTGTGCGACTCGGCGTGCGATCGAAAGTATCCAGCTTTTGAATTCTGATGCTTGCATCGGTGTTACTTTAGCTGCTAAAATCTTTGCTACTTCATCAAAATAGGTCAAAGCTTGCTGACGACCTTCGGAAGCACTATTCAAATTCTGAAGGTATAACAGCAATTCCGTTTGTTTGTGCAACAATAATGCTTCACCTTCCAAAGATCGCTTAGTGTCAGCTTGATTTAAAGAAGCAACCAATGATTTCACTAAATCATTTGTAATATCTTCCCGTTGTTGTTCCGCAACCATAATTTCCATCCCTACCCGAAGTTCTTTAAGAAAAGAAACCGGATCGGTTTTATCAGCCAAAGTCAAGGCTGCAATTGCTTGCCAAGGTGCTTGCATCAGCATTGACCATTCACTCTCAGTAAAATATTGTTGTGTCATTTTTGACCACCTCAAAGTAAAAGATTTGGTATTCTAGACAACTAAGCAAAACTTATTTAATTATCTTTGAAGCAAAAAACTATCATATCGCCTACCACTAACAAATGTCTAGTAAATTGCACTAGTCTAAGCGTCTCAGGTGATTATCAGCAAAAAGGATCACAAAAAAATAATTTATTGCCAACGACTTAACTCAAATTACTTAGTTTGGAAAATGTTTTGTACCATTTTTTTATCAGTACTAGCAGCAGCTTTATCCAATTCTGCAACTTCATTAACACCAAGTTGCCAACCCAAAGCCCCAAGATTATCCTTTGCTTGTTCCACAGACTTTGCCCCAGGAATCGGAATAGTACCTTGACAAATACACCAATTAATTGCTACTTGTGACATCGTTTTATTTCTGGTTTCAGCAATCTCTCTTAAACAACCTAAAAGCGGTTGAATTCCTGGTAACATTTGGCGAAAAGCTAAACCGCGAACTCCTTTAGGTAAAGTTGTTTTTTCGGAATATTTTCCAGTTAATAAACCCAAAGCCAAAGGACTATAAGCAATTAACTTAATTCCCAATTCATCACAAACATCTTTCAACCCTAATTGAGTTACCGGATAAGTAGATAACAATGAATATTGCACTTGCAAACTAGTAATCGGAACGCCTCTTTCTGCAAATCGCTGATGCACCTTTTTCAGGCGTTTCGATCCATAATTAGATAAACCCACTCCCTTAACTAATCCCTGTTTATAAAGGTCAGCTAAACCATCTAAAAGCGCCCATTCTTGCCAAGGCAAATAATTAGCTGTAGACCAGTGCATTTGCACCAAATCTACATTTCTTCCTAAACGTTTTGCCGAAGCTTTACCAGCATTAACCATTGATTGACGAGTTAATCTCCAAGGATAAGCAGCTAACTTAGTAGCAATGCAAATATTTTCTTGATTGATGCCAGAATATGCTTGAGAAAACTTTCCCAAAAGCGTCTCACTGCGACCATTTAATTTTCCAGTTCCGTAAGAATCTCCCGTATCAAATAAAGTTACACCATTGCTAACACAAAGGTTAAATACTTCTTGCAATTGAGCATCCATGCTAGGATCATATCCCCAAAGTAGGCGATTTCCCCAAGCCCAAGTTCCACAGCCCATAATCGGAAGAGAGAGTTTTTCGTTAGTTGGCATATTGATTCGAGATTGCACTTTTCAAGGTTTAACTGCGATCGCTACTATATAATAAACTGTTGTGTACTAAAATTGTAAAAGTTATACTCTTTTATCCCTGTACCTTCAGTAAATACCTTGAATTACTATCAACAACATCCGAACGTTTTCCCGCTTAACTACCTCAACGATTTACGAGGAGAAATTCTCGCTTGTCCTTATTTTGCCGTCAATAACCTGAACCGGGATTTTGTTGGCACTAAAGGGTTTTCTGTAGTATTTCAACGCTCAGAAATTGCGGAAGTTGAACGCAAGTTTCCTTTTTTTAAACCTTATCTAGACCGAGCATTAGAGCCTGTTTGTAATGCTTTTTATTTGAATCCTTTGCTACTTCAAGAAGGTTCGCGTGTTGATCCACATATCGATCGCTCTTTAAGAGCTTACTGCAAAACCATTGAACCGCCAATGTTTGTCAGCGTGCTTTACGTGCAAGTACCAGAAAACTTGCAAGGAGGAGAATTAGTCCTACGAAATCATAAACAACAAGTTGGACAAATTAAACCACAGGTTAACACCTTAGTCTATTTTCAAGGAGATTTAACCCATTCAGTAAATGCGGTAAAAACCTCTGGAACTCGGTTAAGTTTAGTTTGTGAACAGTATAGTTTGAGCGAAAAGGAATTGCGAGATATTCCTGAGTTTACAGTAGAATCAAGAGCAATGAAAGTGAAAAAGAAGTAATCAACAAATAACGCTAAAATTTAGTCATAGTCGCAATAATACCAAACCCAAGGCGATGCAAGATCTAAGTTAACCGTTGAATCTGTATCCAGTAATGCTTCCACATAGGGCAAAATAAATAGTTAGATAATTCTAGTCAAGCTCAGTCTGTACGGAAGAACCCCTTTTTGGGGAAGAAGTTGAACAAATTGATGGTGTTGTCCATTGTTCTGGACTTTCTTGTTTAGTTGAAAGCAAAGACTTTGCAGACAGAAAACCAGTTAATATCGATCCTATTGCTAAACTCCGCAATCAACTTTTACGTCGTCCCGCAGGTACAGTTGGATTAGTTTTCAGTCGAACTGGCTTTACAAATCCAGCACTTTACCTTTCATACTTTTCGTTACCTCAACCAATTTTGCTGTGGAATGGAGAAGAAATAAAATATGCTTTAAAGAATGAAATAATCTGTGAATTATTAACCCTAAAATATCGTCAATGTGTAGAAAATGGATTAACTGATTACGATGTTAGAGAGAGAGATATCCCATGATTACTTACATTGTTTGCGAAGGGCCTTTCGATGCAGAATTACTTAAAACTGTACTGCCAAAAAAATTACTCAATGATGTGCCAGTGGTTTCGGCTGGTGGAGTATCTGCTGTTAAGTCACTTGCGCGATCTCTAGTGGTGCGTCGGCAAGTACCAATTATCATTGTAGTTGATGCAGATTCAGTAGTACCAGAGTTAGTTCAAGAACGCCTCAAAGATATTGAGGAAATAGTTGAAAGCGTAGCTATCAACACACCAGTTAAAGTAGTGCTTGCGGTGCCTGAAATGGAAACTATATTTTTTCAAGATGCCATCTTTCTTTCACGGCTACTAGGGTACAGCCCTCCTCAAAATTTACTTGATTTAGCAGTTTTTAAACCTAAAGAAGCTTTAGGCCGATTGCTTTCTGAATCAGAAACAAACAATCATATATCCCCATTAGAAATTATTGCTCGATTATCTAATGAAGATATTGATATTTTACGCAAAGCTCCGTTTATTCAAGAAATAATTAATTTTCTTGAATTTGTACGCGAAACAGCAAAAGTTTCATCTTGACAATGCGCCAACCTAATAACACCTATGTACTTATTCAGCTATTTTAGCCAAGGGCGATCGATCGTACTGTTGCAGCAAATCAGCGGGATCGTTGTAAATAGCGATCGCACCAGCTAATTCCTCATCACTAAAACCCCCAGTACGAAAAGCAATCACTCCTACACCCGCTTTTCCAGCTGATTCAATATCGTAGGGTGTATCAGCTAACATTACCGCTTTATCAGGTTTTAAATTAGCTTTCTGCAAAGCAACTTCCACAATATCCGGTGCAGGTTTTGAGTTTTCCGCATCGTTAGAAGTTGTCTGTTCTGGAACTAAATCTTCTACACGGGCAATTTTTAACAAAACATCCATTTCTTGCGAAGTAGCTGAACTAGCAATAATTAAATGTAGCCCAGAATCTTTCATTTTTTGAACCAATTCTCGCGAACCATTGGTGGAAACTATCTGGGAAGACAACTTATTAATAATCAATTCCTTACGGCGATCGGAAAGTTTTTTGCAAATTTCCTCCTTGCCGTTGAGTTCTGATACCAACGTAGGAATTAATTGATCGCTACCCATACCAATTAAAGGGCGCACTTCTGCAAAATTTATTTCATATCCATAGTCAGCAAATGCTTCTACCCAAGCTTGTGCGTGAGCATCATTGCTTAAAACCAGAGTTCCATCTACGTCTAAAAGTACACCCTCTAACGGCATGATCTTCTCCTGCAACTTAATTACTTGATGTTGACTTAGAGAGTGGCAAAGTTCATCTGTCTTTAAGAAGAGGAGAAAATAAATTAATACCATTTTAGGAAAGGAAAGGGCGATTGAAATCGCGGCTACACAAACAAAGTCCGCCTACGCGGACTAAAGAATAAAGCGGGCATTTAAGCTGGGGTTGGTATTATTTACTAAATCCGCTTCTACAAATGTATTTGTATCATTATTAGACTGAAATGAGATAAGAGCGATCGCTAATTACTTAAACTAGATCTGTTTTCCAAATGTTAGTTACTTAGAAGGTTTATCTACTTGAGTCGGAACATCAAAAAAATTAAAGCGATTGAGAAAAGTAATAGTTCCTATAGCTAAAATTGCTCCCAAACTAACACCAATAACAATCAGAATTAAGGTGAAACGTTTGACACTTTTTTTCGCTGCTTTTAAATCTGTACCTTGGGTAGTAATTGGTTCTATTTTTTGATTAATAGGCGGTGCAGTGTTATTTATATCACCCAAGCCGTTAGATTCATCGGAGTCGGAGTTATTAAATGGATGCTGGTTCATGGTTTTGTTTTGTGCGATCACTAACTAAAATATCATCGATCCAGAGGCGCATCACACAGAACTTTAATTAATTCGATCGTTAGTGTCATTTTCCATCACTTCTTTGTAACGCAAAGCCGCTGTTTTCAATGCTTCATTAGGCGACGGAGGATTGAGCAAAGCATTTACAAAAGCTTCGCTATCTTCCAAGTTAAGTTTGAGTGTTAGGTGCTGTTCAATCACTTTAGAAGCATTAAGTGAGACTCCTTTTTCTTCCAAGCGGTAGCGTTCTTCGTCGGACTCTAACTTAATTAATTCTTGGTGGCTTTCACAATAACGAATCACTTCGTAAATAGCAGGTAGGGGTAAGTCCCAATTTTCGGCGGCTTGTTCTGGCGACATCTGATTAGCGATCGCATCTTGCCAAACAGTTGAAGCTAGAAGTTTGTGCCCTTTAATATAAAGTTGCCGTCGCCAGGGA
>JBAVZX010000570.1:0-2504 GCA_049589015.1 Phormidium sp.
AGTTAATAGTTATTGGTCATTTGTCAAGAGCTATTAATAAAAATTACTTAATTAATGCCAGACTTACACCACGCCTCGATCGCGAATTAGACGCGAAGAGCACGAAGAGAAGAGGAAGAAAATACGCCCATCGGGTAGCTAACCCGGATTTGGTATAAGTCCAAATTAACGTAACGCACCATTCCCAGAGGTTTAATGACAAAAAATCAACAGGAAATGCCCTATCCCCAAAAAGGAGATAAGGCTATTTGAATTAGGAAATTAGGGAGGAAAATGGCAGGGGGACTCCAGGGAAAGGGAGACAACTGAAGAAATTATCCCTTTTTCCTTCCCCTTTCTTCCTCCCTCGTCACTTCCACCTTCTTTTTTAAACTCGACCACCCAGGTAAGACGGTGACAAGCTCGACCAAGGAGTTTTCACCAAATCCGTAGCCGCCTTCACACTACCCAAGTAGTTGCCAGCAGGTAAAGATGGGAAACGATTATAAGGCACCACATCCTCACCAAAATACTGAGCATATTCCGCACAATCAATCATCGCCTCAACCGCCGCCTTCAAACCAGACGAAGCCAAAATTTGATTGTATTGGCGAATTTCCGCTTGAGTTGCCGGAGCCCGCCCCAACAAATGCCGGAACAAGAACTCAATCACCTTAGTATTCGGGTAAGGAGTATAGAACCTACGACGGTAAATTTCCGAACCCGCCAAAGAACGGACAAACTCGCGCACAGAAATTTCCCCATTCCGCAGCTTACTTTCTAAATCTGTACGGCGGAACTCTCCAGGCACTTGACCACTGAACACATCCATCACCTGACAGTAAATCGCATTCAACACCAACGCCGTCTCAGCCTGAGTCATCCCTGGGTTCATCCGGTAAATCCGCGCAGGCTTCCGGCGAGCAGTACCAACGCCAACCTCAACCGATTGTCCCGCACCATTAGTGAAAGAACGACCCAATTCGATAAACAGAGGTTTGGATTTATCAATTTCCCTGGCTTGCCGTTCCAAATCACCTATTGCCTTACTCATCAAAGGCATCTTGGAATTATCCATCTTCGCCTTAACGGGCGCAAAGCTAGGCACAACCAAATCCTTATTCTGCTTCGTCAATTGGTTATACAGCCTTTGCGAATTCGGGAAATTGGCCGCAGGTAAAGTCAAATAGCGATTATAAGGCACCGTATCCTCACCAAAAGCTTGGGCATATTCCGCACTATTGGTCATCGCACTCACAAACGCCTTAATCCCGCCTGTCGCTAGAACTTGGTTGTACTTGCGAATTTCCGCCTGGTCTAAAGGTGCCCGACCCAAGAAATGCTTAGTCCCCAGTTCAATCACCTTAGTATTCGGATAAGGCGCGTAGAACTCCTTAATGTAAAGCTGCGACTCACCCAAAGCAGTAATAAACTCCTTCAGATTAATATCGCCATTACTCAATTGAGTTTCCCAAACTGTAAACTCATTCTTGATAATGTAAAGTTCCACATCGCGCTCAAAGACTTGTCGATAAGCCGCTCGAATTACCGTCGCTACAGCTTGCTTATCCTCATTACCCCTCAGCTTAAAGACCTTAGATTGGTCACGTTTCTTAGAAACACCTTGGTTAATACGGAACTCGACATCCGGCTGGGTTCGCATTTCGGAAACCACGCCCAGTTCCACAAACTTCGGAGTTTCTTCCCTTTCAATAGAAGCCCCAGTCTCACCAATACTACCAACCCGCAACGATCGCAGTGCCAATCCAGCCGGAGTAATATAGCGTTCGTAAGGAACTGTATCCTCTCCAAAAGCCTCGCTGTACTCAACAGAGTCAATCAAAGCATCAATGAAAGCGTACAAACCCTTCTTCGAGCAAATATCGAAAAACTTGTTATTTTCCTGACGACCGTAAGTTGGCCTACCCAGCAAACGACGATGGATATACTCAATCGCCTTACAAACATAGAAAGGAGTCCAATACAGCCCACGGAACAAATCCGACTTCGCCAACGCCCGGATAAACTCCCGAACCGTAATTTCCCCATTCTCCAAGCGGATTTCTTGCAGAGTCAGGCGTTGCCCCTCATAAACATCACGCCCAAAAACTTGCAAATAACAAGCTCGAATCAGCGCCTGCGTAGAACATTCCGAGAACTTAACACTAATGCCTTGACTCGGATTACCCCGTCTACCCCCGAAGCCAGTAAAACTGGGAAGTTGGTCAAGCTTAAACACTTTTGGACCCAAACTTCCCGGTGCATTACCCCGTGCGGCTGGATTACTCAACTGGTTTTCAATTCCCGCACCACAACGAATTAAAATCCGTCTGGTATCCTTGCCAAAAGGTGCTGGACTAGCGCTAGGATTTCTGGTTTCCTTCGGGAAAATTGCCCCGAATTGAATTTCTAATGGGTCATTGCCAGAACCATAAGGATGTTGATCTGGTAATGGGCGGTTGTAGGCAGCAAAAGTAGTGAGGAATTGGGGGATTTTGCGGAATGGCGCACTGTAGTTGAATAAG